>NZ_JBFTLX010000036.1:0-38139 GCF_056396665.1 Cupriavidus sp. 05T313
GGCTTCAAGGCCATGCGTCCCAGTGGCGGCTTTCTTGCCCATCTCGGCCAGGCTTCAAGGCCATGCGTCCCAGTGGCGGCTTTCTTGCCCATCTCGGCCAGCTCTACGTGGACAGCGGGCAGCGCGCGGTGGGCGTGCGCATCGGCAAGCATCACCTCAACCCGCTCGGCATCCCGCATGGCGGCATGCTGGCCACGCTGGCCGATACCGCCATCGGCATGATGATGCTGATGGAGGGCGAGCGCATGCCGCCCGCCGTGACCGTCAATCTCAGCCTGGACTATTTCGATGCCGCCCGCCTCGGCGAGTGGATCGAGGCGCATGTCGAGTTCGACAAGATGGGTTCGCGGCTGCGCTTCGGCCATTGCCGCGTGATGGCCGGCGAGCGCTGCCTGCTGCGCGCCACGGCCATTTTCTCGGTGCTGGCGCTCCGCACCTGAAGAGCGGCAACCGGCGCTGGCGCGATCGCCGGCACCGCGCAATCGTCGCTTCCGACGACGCCGGGCGCCCGGCTGCTGCGCCAGAATCCGCAACAGGTTAGCGAGGCTTGCCGTGCCATTCCCGGCGCGCGGCCACCACGGGCGGAACCGCCTGCAACGATAAGAGGAGAACACATGGCAGAGGCATACATCGTAGCGGCCGCGCGGACCGCGGGCGGGCGCAAGGGCGGCAAGCTGGCGGGCTGGCATCCGGCCGATCTCGCCGCGCAGGTACTGAACGCGCTGGTGGAACGCAGCGGCGCGGACCCGGCGCTGATCGACGACGTGATCATGGGCTGCGTGGGGCAGGCCGGCGAACAGGCTGGCAATGTGGCGCGCAATGCCGTGCTGGCCTCGCGCCTGCCGGAAAGCGTGCCCGGCACCTCGGTCGACCGCCAGTGCGGCTCGTCGCAACAAGCCCTGCACTTCGCCGCGCAGGCGGTGATGTCGGGCACCATGGACATCGTCATCGCCGCCGGCGTGGAAAGCATGACGCGCGTGCCGATGGGCCTGCCGTCCACGCTGCCGTTCAAGAACGGCTTTGGCAGTTCGATGAGCCCGGCCATGCAGGAGCGCTATCCCGGCGTGAAGTTCAGCCAGTTCACCGGCGCCGAGATGATGTCGCGCAAGTACGGCCTCACGCGCGACGATCTCGACCGCTACGCGCTGGAAAGCCATCGCCGTGCCATCGCCGCTACGCAGGCGGGGCGCTTCAAGGACGAAATCGTGCCGGTGGCGGTGCGCGCCGCTGATGGCAGCAGCAATGGCGAGTTGCACACGGTGGATGAAGRCATCCGCTTTGAAGCGAGCCTGGAGTCCATCTCCAGCGTCAAGCTGATCGAGGAAGGCGGCACCGTTACCGCCGCCAGCGCCAGCCAGATCTGCGATGGCGCGGCCGGGCTGATGGTGGTCAGCGAAGCGGGGCTGAAGAAGCTGGGCGTCAAGCCGCTGGCACGCATTCACCATATGTCGGTGCTGGGCCATGATCCTGTGATCATGCTGGAAGCGCCGTTGCCGGCTACGTTGCGGGCGCTGGAGAAGGCCGGCATGAAGATCGGTGATATCGATCTGTTCGAGATCAATGAGGCGTTTGCGCCGGTGCCGCTGGCGTGGCTGCGGACCACGGGTGCGGATCCGGCGCGGATGAATGTGAATGGCGGGGCGATTGCGTTGGGGCATCCGCTTGGGGGGTCGGGGGCGAAGCTGATGACTACGCTTGTGCATGCGCTGCATGCGCAGGGTAAGCGGTATGGGTTGCAGACGATGTGTGAGGGTGGTGGGATGGCTAATGTGACTATTGTTGAGCGGCTGTAGGTTGTTGGCTGTTGGGTTGCCTTCGCTGCTTCTTTTTGCGGCGTTGGTTGTTGCACCCAAGAGCGTACGACATCCCCCTGCGGGGGACGCCGGTCACTCTTCTTTGCTTCGGCAAAGAAGACTAACGAGAAGAAAGCCGACCCTGCCGGGGGCAGAGCAATCGCGGGTGCGCAGGGTGCTGGTTTCGTCGTATGGCCAGCGGTTCTGCTGGCATCTGCCGTACCGGCTTGCAGGGTATCGCAATGGCCTGACCCATGGGTTTCGTGGTGGGGCCCCCGACCTCGTATGCGGTGCCCATTCCCCCATCTGCCGTTCGCGGTGCGAGGGGCTGCGCCGTTTCGGGTGTGGCTGGTTTCGTGGTTTTGTCTCACAGGGCAAGCGCCTGATGGCAGCACCCCCTCGCGAACCGGGCCACGATGCCCACCACGATACCAAGGGAGTTGATAGCAAGGAGCTGTCAGCGCCGGTACGGCAGGGCCTCAAATGGCCGGGCGCTCGCCGCCAGAGACAAAACCACGAAACCAGCGGGGCTGGCAGGATCGCGACCTTTGGCCTCGCGAACGGCAGATGGGGGAGTGGGCACCGCGCACGAGGTCAGGGGCCCCACCATGAAACCCATGGGTCAGGCCATTGCGATGCCCTTCAAGCCGGTAGAACACGCTAGCCAACACTCAGGGCCGTACGACGCAAYCACCGGCCCACATAAGCCTGATTGCTCTGCCCCCGGCAGGGTCGGCTTTCTTCTCGTTAGTCTTCTTTGCCGAGGCAAAGAAGAGTGACCGGCGTCCCCCGCAGGGGGATGTCGTACGCTGTTGGGTGCAACAACCAACGCCGCAAAAAGAAACAGCGAAGGCCCACATCGCCGCCTGATCATTCGTGGTATGCACCACGGCCAGGTCCGCGAGGGCCGCGCTCGCCTGTCACCGCGCGCGCCCTCCGAGACAAAACCACGAAACCGGCAAGGCTGGCAGGATCGCGACCTTTGGCCTCGCGAACGGCAGATGCGGGAATGGGCACCGCATACGAGGTCAGGGGCCTCACCACGAAAACCATGGGTCAGGCCATTGCGCTGCCCTTCAAGCCGGTAGAACACACTAGCCAACACTCAGGGCCGTACGACGCAACCACCGGCCCCACATAAGCCTGATTGCTCTGCCCCCGGCAGGGTCGTGCTTTCTTCTCGTTAGTCTTCTTTGCCGAGGCAAAGAAGAGTGACCGGCGTCCCCCGCAGGGGGATGTCGTACGCTGTTGGGTGCAACAACCAACGCCGCTCAAAAAACACCACCCCCAACAGCAAACCACCCCACCCACCCCTCAAGCAAACGTAATGGCATCCCGCCGATCAACCCGATCCAAATGCGGCAAACCATTAAAACTCAGCAACCGCAGCATCCCACGCCCAGAAATAATCTCGCAAAAAGCCGTATTCCGAAACTGCAGATTCAACTCAATCGCAGTCTGCGCCGGCGCACCCAGCAAATCCGCGGTAGCCCGCCCGATAGCCCCGCCAGAACTAACAACCAACACCGCATCCTCTCGCGAAGCCCCGTCCGTCGCATGCAACAAACCATCGCGAATCCGCCGCCCAAACTCAGCCCACGACTCCGGCATGCCCGCCAGCTGATCCATCGTCCACGCCTGATACGCCGCGCGAAACGTCCGCCAGTAGTCGTTGTAATCCGTATTCTGATGGGTCCGATGATCCGCCCCACCGGTATGGCTGCGATACAGCGCTTCGCCATCGTATTCGTTAAGTCCGGGGTGGGTTTCGATGCCCGTGGTGACCGCGCCCCGGTCCGTCTGGACCGGCACATCGCCAGCCCCCATGCCGGCCAGGATCTCCATCGCCGTGTCCTGCTGGCGCACCAGCGAACCGGCCACCACTCGCTTGAACGAGATACCGCGCTCGCGGAAATACTCGCCCAGCCAGCGGGCTTGCTGCCGTCCGGTGTCGGAGAGGCAGTCGTAGTTGGCGGCGCCGAATGAGGCCTGACCGTGCCGTACCAGGAAGAGCGTTGCCATGCGTGATGTCGGCGCCGGAAGGCACCGCCGGAAGCGGTAATGCGGGAATCGGCACGCGGCGCGGTGGCGCCGCGCGAGAAGCAGGCATTGTATGGGCGCGGGGCATGGCGGCCAAGGGAAGCACCGGCGGATTCATAGCGGCCATTTCCGCGCTGCATTATCCCGCCGCCGGCCGGCGTTAATCCAGCGTCACCCCGGTATCGGCGGTCAGCTTGAGCACCCCCGGCAGGTAGGCCTTGTAGGCGCTCACGGCCTCGGCGGGCAGGTTGCCGATCGGCTCGGCGCCCATGTCCTCGATACGCTGGCTGATCTCCGGCGATTTCACCAGCGCGCTTACCTCGCGGCCCAGGCGCTCGACGATATCGTTCGGCGTGCGCGAGGGCGCCAGCAGCGTGATGGGGCCGACCAGCTTGTACGGCTCGTCGGGGTAGCCGGCCTCGGCAAAGGTCGGCACGTCAGGCAGCGCCTTGGCGCGCCGGCTGCCGGTGACGGCCAGCGGGCGCAGCTTGCCGCTGGCGAAGTGCTGCTTCAGCGACGTCACCGAGCCGACCGTCACATTGACCTGGCCCGCCAGCAGGTCCGTCACCATGGGACCCTCGCCGCGATAGGGCACGTGCAGGATATCGATGCCGTAGGTCTTGTCCAGGTAGGCCTGGATGGTGTGCGGCTGGGTGCCGGGTCCCCACGAGCCCATGCGCAGCTTGCCGGGTTCCTTCCTGGCATAGGCGATCAGCTCGGCCACCGTCTTCACCGGCAGCGCGCCGTTGACGGCCAGCACCGTGCGCGCCGTCGCCACGTCGGATACCTGCCGCAGGTCGGTGCGCGGATCGTAGGGCAGCTTCTTGTAAAGGGCCAGGTTGGCGGTGATGGGGCCGGGGATCGTCAGCAGCAGCGTGTAGCCATCGGGTGCGGACTTGGCTACATAGTCGGTGCCGATGATGCCGCCGGCGCCGCCTTTGTTCACTACCACCACGGTCTGACCCAGCCGCTTGCCCAGGCCTTCCGCCAGCGTGCGCGAGAGCGTGTCGGTCAGGCCGCCGGCGGGGTAGGGCACGATCAGGTGCAGGGGTTTGTTGGGGTAGCCGGCCTGGGCTTGCGCGGCCAGCGGCAGCAGTGCCGCGCACGCGCACGCGAGCAGGGCAGCAGCTTTCCCGCAGAACGGGCTGCGTAATGTCATGGTTTGTCTCCTCGGGTTTTTATTGGATCCGGCGCGCGCTCCGCGCGAGTGCGCGCGCCGTGGAAGTCTTTCAGGCGGGAGTCATGGGCGGGGCGGCATGCCAGCTGAGCGTTGTGGCGTCAGCCGGGCATTGCCAGGTAGCCGGCCACGAGCCGGGTCATTTCGCCAGGGAGGCGCTCGTCGTCGAGCGGCAGCGGGCCGGCATCGTTGAGGATGGCATTGACCACGATGCTGAACACGGCCTGCATGGCAAAGCGCACACGCAGTTCGGCCTGCTCGGGCGGCATCGGCAGGCGCGGCACCAGCAGGGCCACCATGCGCTCCACCACCGCCTGGCCGCTTTCCCGGTGCGGCAGCCATTCCTCCGGACGGATCGAGGCATGCTTGAGCGAAGCCTTGATCACACCGCGATTGGCGTGGCAGCCCAGCACCACGTAACGCATGATTTTTTCGAGCATGACGTCGGTGGACACTTCCTCCCAGCGCTCCACGCGCAGGTAACGCGACACGGATTCTCCGGTTTCCCGCATCACCAGCGTACGCAGCGACTCGAAGAACGCTTGCTTGTCGCGGAAGCGGCCGTAGAAGGCGCCCACGGAGACTTCGCAGGCGGAGGCGATCTGCGCCACGGAAACCGCCGTGAAATCCCGCTGTGCCAGCAACTCGCGGCCCGCATCGAGCAGTGCTTGTTCCGTCTCGCGGGCACGCCGCTGGCGCGGCGGCTGCAGGATCGAAGGGGTGGCTACGGTGGGGAACGCGGATGTCCCCTTGGAGGGCTTGGCGGGGGACGCTGCAGAGGACGAGATAGGCATGGCAAATTCCGTATGAGAATTCGGATTCGGTTTTGTGAACCATATGGTTACCACTGCGTTTCGTCAAGAGCAGGACTATATTTCCAATATATGGAAATCAATTCCGATCTTTGACACAGAAAAAAACCGCACCCACACTACAGTGCAAGGAGACAAGATGAACACGCCGGTCGAACAATTCATTGCCGAGCGCAGGAAAGACGACCCCTCTTTCGGCGGGCTGCTGGCCAAGGGGTTTGCCCTGCTGCGCTGCTTCATCGACGAGCCGCGGCCGCTGGGCAACGGCGAACTATCCGAACGCCTGCAACTGCCCCGCGCCACGGTGTCGCGCATCTGCCGCACCTTGTTCGAACTGGGCTACCTGGACTGGGACCCCAAACTGGACAAGTACTTCGTCGGCGCCCAGGTGCTGGCGCTGGGCTACCCCTACCTGGCCGGCCTGCAGGTGCGCCATGTGGCGCGACCGCTGATGCAGGCGCTGGCGGACCGCATCGAGGGCGCGGTGTCGATGGGCGTGGCGCACCGGCTCGACGTGACCTACCTGCTGACCTGCACGCATAACGAGGGCACGCCCGCACGCCCTGGCGTGGGCGCGGTGCGCTCGGTGCTGAGCACCGGCATGGGCCGCGCCTTCCTGAGCACCTTGTCCAAGGCGGAATTCGAAACCCTGATGCAAGCCGCGCAGCGCGAGCGTCCCGAGGAATACGCGGCCTGCTACGACACTGTTTGCCACAACGTAGCCCATTACCCCAAGCGCGGCTTCGCCATCAACTTAGGCGACGCGGGCAGCGGCGTGCATGGCGTTGGCGTGTATTCGCGCATCGTCTACCTGAACCGCCCGCTGCTGTTCAACTGCGCCGTTGCGGCGTCGCAATTGCGGCGCGGCATGCTGGAGAAAAAAATCGCGCCGATGCTGATGGAGATGACGCGTTCGATCGAATCGGTGACCGGGCTGCGGCAATAGCCGCGCCGCGCGCCAGACGACACACAGGCAGCGCCGGTACAGGCGTCCATCCTGAATCAAGCCTTCAAGGCAACCCGGAGACTAAGCCATGCCCGATCTAGATTCCCTGCTGAAACCGCGTTCGGTCGCGGTCATCGGCGCGTCCACGCAGCCCGACAAAGTGGGCGGCATGCCCATCCGCCTGCTGCGCGAGCTTGGCTATGCCGGGCGCATCTATCCCGTGCACCCCAGCGCCGGCGAGATCCAGGGCTTGCCCGCGTACCCGTCGATGGCCGCCATCGGCGAGCCCGTCGACCTTGCCATCGTGGCCGTGCCGGCCGTGGCGACGGAGTCTGTGATGGCGCAACTGGCGCAGAACGGTACGCGCGCCGCGATCTTCTTTACCTCGGGCTTTGCCGAAGTGGGCGAGGAAGGCCAGGCCATGCAGCTCGCGCTGGCCGACAGCGCGCGCCGGCACCGCGTGGCACTGCTGGGCCCCAATTGCCTGGGCGCGATGAACCTGCGCGCGCGCCTGTTCGCCACCTTCTCGCCGATCCCGCTGACCGGCGCGCCGCCGGTGGGGGATGTGGGCCTGGTCAGCCAGAGCGGCGCGTTCGGCGCCTATGCCTTCGCGCTGGCGCGCGAGGCCGGGCTGGGGCTGAGCCACTGGGTGACCACCGGCAACGAGGCCGGGCTGCAAGTGGCCGACGTGATCGAATGGATGGCGCAGGACGACGACACGCGCGTGATCCTGGCCTATATGGAAGGCTGCCGCGACGGCCACCGTCTGCGCCAGGCGCTGGCCGCCGCCCGCGCCGCCGGCAAGCCGGTGGTGATCACCAAGGTGGGCACCACCGAGGCCGGCGCGCGCTCGGCGCAATCGCACACGGCCAGCCTGGCCGGCGAGGATGCGGTCTACCAGGCCGTGTTCGACGAATACGGCGTGCACCGCGCCCATACGCTGGAAGATTTCTTCCGGCTCGGCTACACCTTGTCGCGCGGGCGGCGGCCGGCGCGCTGGAGCAGCCCGGGCGGCCTGGTCGCGGACGCCGTGACGCCGGTGGCCATCCTCACGGTGTCTGGCGGAGTCGGCATCATGATGGCCGATCGCGCCGAGGAACTCGGCATGCCGATGCCACCCATGCCGGAGGCGGCCGCGCAGGCGCTGCGCAAGAGCATTCCCTTTGCCAGCACCGCCAATCCGATCGATGTCACGGGCCAGGTGGTAGCCCAGCCCGCCGTGCTGCTCGATGCGATGGCCGGCGTGGCTACCTGCGGCGAGTACGGCTGCGTGGTGGCTTTCCTGGCCGGCGGCGCCAACGCACCGCGCCTGTGGGAAGAACTCCAGCGCACCATCGGCGTGCTGCACGAGGACCAGCGCGCCGCGCCGCTGCTGCTGTCCGGCGTGGTCGACGACGACAAGCGCGCCTGGCTGGAAGCGCACGGCTGCCTGGTGTTTCGCGAGCCGGCCCACGCCATCGAGGCCGTGGCCGCGCTGGCCCGCGCGGCGGCGTTGGAGGCGGCGGCCGCAAGCCCGTCGGCCACCGAGCGTGTTGTGTCAATGGCTCCGCTGTTGCGCGATGTGCCGGAAGACGCCAGCGCACTGTCCGAGTTCGAATCCATGCGCCTGCTGGCGGACGCCGGCGTGCCGGTGGCGCCGCACGGCCTGGCCCGCAATGCCGACGAGGCCGTGGCCCTGGCGCAGCGCGTCGGCTACCCGGTCGTTGTGAAGCTGTGCTCGGCGCAGGTGCTGCACAAGAGCGACGTGGGCGGCGTGGCCCTCAACCTGACGGACGCCGGCGCCGTGCGCCAGGCCTTTGCGCAGATGCAGGCGGCACTGGCCCGGGCCGATGCCACCTTGCCCTTCGAGGGCGTGCTGGTGGCGCGCATGGTGCGCGGCTGGGGCGAGCTGATGGTGGGCGTGCGGCGCGATCCGGTGTTCGGGCTGGTGGTGCTGGCCGGCATCGGCGGCACCGCCGTGGAGATTTTCCGGCAGATGGCCTTCGGCCTCGCACCGCTGTCGCCGGAGCGCGCGCTTGCCATGCTGGAGCAAAGCCGCGCGGCGGTGCTGTTCGCGGGCCATCGCGGCAACCCTGTGCTGCCGCTGGCGCAGGCTGCCGGCTTGCTGGGGCGGGTATCGCAGTTGGCCGCCGCGCTCGGGCCCCGGCTCGATACGCTGGAAATCAATCCTTTCATCGTCGGCGCCGAAGGGCCGGTCGCGGCGGATGCCGTGATCACCTTGCTGCCGGCTGGCGCACCGGCGTGAGCGAGATGGCGTAGCAAGGCAACGTACCGCCACCGCGCAACCACAGACCGGCACAGACCGGGCGCGCGGATGGGCTCGGACAAAAACAGGAGACAACCATCATGCATTTGCAAGCAGCAAGGGCCGCATGCGCGCCGGCGTCCAGCATTCCCCGCACCATCGGCGCCTGCGCCATGCTGATCGCGTTCACCGCCGCACCGGCGCATGCGGCGCCAGCGGAATCCGGCAAATTCCCCGACCGGCCGATCCGCCTCGTCGTGCCTTTCCCGCCAGGCGGCGGCACCGACGTGATCGGGCGGCTGGTGGCCGCCAGGCTTTCGACCGCGCTGGGCGGCACCGTGCTGGTGGAGAACGTGGCGGGCGCCACGGGCACCATCGGCTCCGCGCAGGTCGCGCGCGCCGCACCGGACGGCTACACGCTATTGCTGGGCATCTCCGCCACGCATGCGATCGCGCCGGCGATCTTCCCCCGGCTGCCCTACGATCCCGTGCGCGATTTCGTGCCGGTGGGGCGCCTCGCCTACGGCGGCAATGTGCTGGTGGCGGGCCCGGCCTTCACGGGCAAGGACCTGCCGGCGCTGATCGCGCAGGCCAGGCGTCCCGGCGCGGACCTGGCCTATGGCTCCTGGGGACCCGGCTCTGGCGGCCACCTGGCCGGCGAGAGCCTGAACGTGAGCAGCGGCATCCATCTGCGCCATATCCCGTACAAGGGTGTCAGCCCGATGCTGACCGACGTGATGGGCGGCACGCTGCCGGTGGCCATGTCCGACCTGGCCGGCACCTTGCCGCTGATCCGCAGCGGCAAGGTCAGGGCGCTGGCGGTCACCGGATCGGAGCGCTCGGTGGCGCTGCCCGACGTGCCGACCTTCGCCGAGTCCGGCGTGCCGTTCCGCATCG
This sequence comes from Cupriavidus sp. 05T313, assembly GCF_056396665.1. Taxonomy (NCBI): domain Bacteria; kingdom Pseudomonadati; phylum Pseudomonadota; class Betaproteobacteria; order Burkholderiales; family Burkholderiaceae; genus Cupriavidus; species Cupriavidus sp. 05T313. Next base: position 9,911 of record NZ_JBFTLX010000036.1, read on the forward strand.
ATAGCTGGTTCGCGCTGTTCGCGCCGGCCCGCACGCCGGCGGCCATCGTCGACCGGCTGGAGCACGCCGTCGACGCCATCATGGCCGAGCCCGCCATGCAGGCGCAGGCCGCAACGCTGGGCATGCGCTTCACCCAGCAGCCGCGCGCCGCCTTTGCCGCGCAAATGCAGCAAGACATCCGCGCCTGGGCCGCCCTCGTCAAGACGAGCGGTGCCGCGCTCGAATAACATCGTCAGGAGCCAAACGCATGAACATGAATCCGCCCCTCGCCCCGGCAACCCACGCCAGCCCGCAGCAGGCCCTCGTCGCCGGCGCGGCCTTTCCGCTCGCGATCTATGGCTACGCGCTGATCGAAACGCTGCGTACCTGCCGCCTGCAGACCTCGGTCGACGCGGCCACGGGCTACGGCCGCGCGCCGATGAATGCCCTGTCGGCCAGCGAGCGCCAGTGGACGCACGAGGACCGCGACATCGTCACCCCGGCCAACGACCTGCTGTACTTCTGCGGGTGGATCAACCTGGCCGAGGGCCCGGTGACGCTGCGCATTCCGCCGCTGCCCGACGCGGGGCGCTACTACGTGATCGAGCTGCTCGACGTCCACACCAACAACTTCGAGAACCTGGGCCCGCGTAACGTCGCTGCCGAAGGCGGCGAGATCGAGCTGACCGGCCCGGGCGAGCAGGCCAGCGGCAAGCACGCGGTGCAATGCCCCAGCTCGCTGGTCTGGCTGCTCGGCCGCGTGCTGGTGCAGGGGCCGCAGGACCTGCCGGCGGCGCGTGCTTTCGAGCAGGGCTTCGCGCTCACCCGCACGCCGGGCGCCGCGCGCCCGCGCTGCGTGGCGCAATGGCGCGACAGCGGCCGGCCCGCGCTGGACTTCTTCCACAACCTTTTCAATGCGCTGCGCGAGTTTCCGCCGGCGGCGGAGGAACTCGGACTGCTGACCCTGCTGCGCAAAGCGGGCATCCGGCTGGAAGACGAGACCGACCTGGCGGCATTGCGCCCGGCCGTGGTGGCCGGGCTGGAGAGCGCCTACGCGCAGGCCATGGCGGTGATCGAGGCGCATACGCGCAGCCAGGGCCGCAAGAGCTGGGGCTACAGCCTGAAGCTCGGCATGTACGGCGACGACTGGCTGCAGCGCGCCTGCACCGCGATGAAGGGGCTCGGCGCCCTGCGTGCCGACGAGGCGATCTACGCCATGGCCGATTTCGACGCCGATGGCCAGCCGCTCGATGGCCGTCACCGCTACGAACTGCGCTTCGCACCCGGCATGGTGCCGCCCGCGCAGGCATTCTGGTCGGTATCGCTGTATGGCGAGGACCGCTATTTCAGCGCCAACGAGATCGGGCGCTACGCGGTGGGGGATCGCACGCCGGGCCTGCGCATGGAGGCGGACGGCAGCCTGGTGCTTCCCATCTCGCATGCGCGCCCRCTGCAGGAGGACAACTGGCTGCCCGCGCCCGCGGGGCCGTTCTACCTGATCCTGCGGCTCTACCATCCGGCCCGGTCGTTCCTGGACGGCCAGTACACCATCCCGGCCGTGCGCCGCATCGACTGATAGGAGCCTGCAATGGAAGCCACCATGACCCGTACCGGAACCGCCACTCCCGCCCATGATGCGGTGCGCTACACGCTGCCACTCTACGAGATGGCGCGCATGCGTGCCGCCACCTGTCCGCGCCGCAACAGCGCGGGTGCCTTCGCCGCGCCGCAGCCCGATGCCACGGTGCGCTGGATCAATCATTTCATCCACACCCGCCAGTTGCTCGGCCCGCAGCATCGCCAGGTGGTCACGCCCAACAACGACACGCTTTACAGCAACGCCTGGCTCGACCTGTCGCAAGGGCCGCTGCTGCTGGACGTGCCCGACAGCGCAGGGCGCTACTACGTGCTCGGACTGCTCGACTTCTATACCAACCCCTTCGGCTACATCGGCACCCGCACCACCGGCAACGGGCGCGGGCGCTTCCTGCTGCATGGTCCGCGCTGGCACGGCGACGTGCCGGCGGGTGCCACCGCAATCGCCTGCCCGACCGACGCGGTCTGGCTGCTCGGCCGCGTGCTGGTGGACGGCGAGGCCGACCTGCCGGCCGTGCACGCGCTGCAGGACCAGTTTCGCCTGAGCACGCTCGAAGGCGCGCCCGCCGCGCGGCCCTTCGATGTCGGCATGCAGCCGGGCGAGCACCTGGGCGATCCGCGTCGCTACGCTGAAGTGGTCAACCAGGCGTTGCGCGAGAGTCCGCCGCCGGCGGCCGAAGCCGCGCTGGTGGCAGGCTTCGCGCAGTCCGGCATCGGCGCGGATTGCGGCGGGTCCGCGCCTGGCGACGCCGTGCTGGCGCGTTTGGGCACCGCGATCAAGGAGGTGCTCGCCGAACTGGCGGCGCCGCTGCCCTCCGAGCTTGGCGGTGGCTGGACCCTGCCGGTGGAAATCCGCGAATCGTTCGGCGCGCGCTTTGCCGAGCGCGCGCTGGTAGCGCGCAACTATATTGGCGCGCTTGGCGTGGAAGAGGCGATGTACGTCATGGCCGATCGCGACAGCGAGGGCGCACCGCTGGATGGCCGCGCCGGCTACGAACTGGCCTTTGCCGCGGATGCGCTGCCACAGGTAGGCGCGTTCTGGTCGCTCACCATGTACGACAAGACCGACTGCATGCTGGTGGACAACGCGCTCGGACGCTACTCGCTGGGCGACCGCTCGCCGAGCCTGCGCTACGACGCCGACGGCAGCCTGCGGCTGCGCCTGTCGGCGTCGCCGCCGGCCGATCCCGCAGCCGAGGGCAACTGGCTGCCGGCGCCCGCGGGCCCGTTCTACGTGACGCTGCGGCTGTACGTGCCGCAGCCCGYGCATCTCGACAAGACCTTCGTCTATCCGCCAATCCGTCCGCTGGCTGGCGCGGGTTCGGCCGGGGAGCCATCATGAAGCCGGATCCGCAAAGGCGGCGCGTGCTCAAGGCGGCGTGCAACGCCTTGGTGTTCGCGGCGGGCGGCACCATGCTGACGCCGCTGCATGCCGAGGACTATCCGTCGCGCCCGGTGCGCCTGATTTCGCCCTACGGCCCCGGTGGTTCCAACGACATCTCGGCGCGTTTGCTCGGCGAAGGGCTCAGCCGGAAGTACAAGCAACAGTTCGTGGTGGAGAACAAGCCCGCCGCCGGCACGCGCGTGGCCAACGAGCAGCTCGCCCGCGCTACGCCGGACGGCTACACGCTGCTGTGGGTGGCGGCGCCGTTTGCCATCAATGCCGCCGCGGGACTCTCGCAGCACTACGACATCCACAAGGATTTCGTCGCCGTGGGGCCGCGCGTGCTGGGGCCGGTCTTCCTGATCGTCAACGCCGATTCGCCGGTGCGCACGGTGGCCGACTTTGTGCGCATGGCGCGCGAGAAGAAGGACGGCGTGACTTTCGCCTCGCCGGGCGTCGGCTCGGGCCCGCACCTGACCGCCGAACTCTTTGCGGCCCAGGCGAAATTCAAGAGCCTCAACGTACATTACCGGGGCGACTCCACCGCCTACACCGAGCTGCTGGCCGGCCGGGTCGATGCCACGCTGACCGCCATCACCACCGCGCTGCCGTTTATCAAGGCCGGCAAGCTGCGCGTGATCGCGGTGTCCGCGGAGCAGCGCACGCCGGTCTATCCGGACGCGCCCACGTTTGGCGAGCAGGGATTTCCCGGCGTGGTCGGATACGGCTGGTTCGGCCTGATGGCGCCCGCCGGCACGCCGGCGGCCGTGGTGCAGCAACTCAACCGCGATGCCAACGCGGTGCTGGCCGATGCGCAGATGCGCAGCAAGCTGCTCGGGTTGGGGTTGCAGCCGGAGGCGGGCGACAGTGCTTCGTTCGCGCGGTTTATCGATGCCGAGGTGGCGAAGTGGGGGCCGCTGATCAGGTCGGCGGGGATCAAGCTCGAATAAGGCGTGGCGTGGACGCGCTGTCGCCTCAGCCGAACTGCGGGCTCAGCTCGTCCTTCATCCAGTCCACGAAAACGCGCGTGCGCGCCGGCAGCAGCCGCGCGTTCGGATAGATCAGCGACAGCGGCCAGGGCGGCTGCTCGAATGCTTCCAGCACGATGCGCAGCTTTCCCTCGGCCACCAGCGGCGCCACCTGGTAAGACAGGAAATTCCCGAAGCCCGCGCCGGCGGCGCAGGCCGCCACCGCGGGCGCCGTCTGGTTGAATTCGAGATTGCCGCTGACGGCGACGTAGAAGGGGCGGCCTTCCTGCTGGAAAGTCCACCAGTGCGCCGCATTGCCGATGAAGCGCACGCAACTGGCATGGCTCAGTGCGTCGGGGTGGGCGGGCACGCCATGCTCGCGCAGGAAGTCCGGGGTGGCTACCACCACGCGGCGGATGCGGCCGACCTGCCGGGCCACCAGCGTCGAGTCCGCGAGCGGGCCGATGCGCACGCCCACGTCGATCTGTTCCTCCAGCAGGTTGACCACGCGATCGCTGAACTCCATCCGGCAGTGCACCGCGGGGTAGCGCTGCACAAAGCGGGTTACCGCCGGCGCCACGTGCATCTGGCCGAACAGCACCGGCGCGGTCAGTACCAGTTGTCCGGTCGGCTCGACATGGCGCGCGCTCAGCACGGCCTCGGCTTCGTCGATGGTGGCGAGGATGCGGCGGCAGCTATCCAGGTAGGTGCGCCCTTCGTCGGTGAGCGACTGGCGGCGCGTGGTGCGGTTGAGCAGCCGGACCTGCAGTTCCGCCTCCAGCGCGGCGAGCGTGCGCACCACCGCCGGCAGGGAAGTGTGCAGGGCGCTGGCGGCAGCGGTGAGGCTGCCTTCGTCGACCACCTTGACGAAAGTCTGCATGGCGCGGAGTTTGTCCATGCGTGTCACATTACTACGGTTTATGGAGTAGTCAACTGCATTCTGCCCCATTTATTGCATCCTGGAAGGCGCCCAGAATGACCTTCATCCCCCCAACCACCAGGAACCGAGATGTCCGCCACGCCCCCAGATAGCACCACGATCGCTCCCCCCGCCGAGCCGCTGGTGCTCTATCACATGTCTCTGTCCGGCCACGCACACCGGGTGCGCCTGCTGCTGTCGCTGCTGGGACTGCCGTACCGCCTCGTGGAGGTTGACCTGCGGGGCGGCGAGCATCGCCGCGAGCCCTTTCTCAAGCTCAACCCCTTTGGCCAGGTTCCGGTGCTCGACGACAACGGTACCGTGCTGGCCGACTCCAATGCCATCCTGGTCTACCTGGCCATGCGCTACGACGACGGCCGCTGGCTGCCGCGCGATCCGGTGGGCGCGGCAGCGGTGCAGCGCTGGCTGTCGGTGGCGGCGGGCGAGATCGCCTTCGGGCCTGCCCGGGCACGGCTGGCAACCTTGTTCGGTGCCCCGGTGGCGGCCGATGACGCCATTGCGCGCGCGCAGCGGCTGTTCGCGGTGATGGAGCCGATCCTGGCCGCGGCGCCGTTCCTCGCCGGCGCGTCGCCCACGCTGGCCGATGTGGCCGCCTACAGTTATATCGCGCGTGCCGAGGAGGGCAATGTCTCGCTGGCGCCGTATCCCGCGCTGGGCGCCTGGCTGCACAGGATGGAGGCGCTGCCGGGGTTCGTGCCGATGCCTGTTTCGGCGGTGGGCCTCGCGGCTGTCGCTTAGGCGCCGCCCCGCCCCGCCCCGCCCCGCCCCGCCCCGCACCGCACCGCACCGCAAAGGAGGATGAAATGGACCTGCAAGGATGGCCGCATGCCGAATCGCCTTTTCATGCCGGGGAGCAGGCCGTGCAGCAGCGCGCCGGCAGCCGCGAGAAGATGGAGGTGGCCGGACGGCGAGTGGTCCGGCCCGCCATGCCCGAGCAGCATCGCCTGTTCTTCGCCCAGTTGCCGTTCGTGGTGGTGGGGGCCGTGGACGCCGCGGGCATGCCCTGGGCCACCGTGCTGAGCGGCGCGCCGGGCTTTATGCAGGCGCCGGATCCCGACCACCTGCGCATTGCCGCGCGGCCGCTGGCGGACGATCCGCTGGCGCATGCCCTGGGCGCCGGCGCCCACATCGGCCTGCTCGGCATCGAGCTRCATACGCGCCGCCGCAACCGCATGAACGGCCGCATTGCGGCGGAGGACGAGACCGGCCTGACGGTGGCGGTGGAGCAGAGCTTCGGCAATTGCCCGCGCTACATCCAGCTGCGGCACTGGCGCGAGGCCGGCGCGGACGAGAGCGGGACCGCTGCCGTGTGGCACGGCGACGCCCTGGATACCAAGGCTGTGGAGGCGCTGCGCGCTGCCGACACGATCTTTATCGCCACCCATCATCACGATGCCGCGTCTGGCCACAGCGGCGGGGCGGACGTGTCGCACCGGGGCGGCAAGCCGGGCTTTGTCCGGGTCGACGGCGCCCGGACCGTGACCTTTCCGGATTTCAACGGCAACAACTACTTCAATACCGTTGGCAACCTTGTGGCCAACCCGCGCGCCGGGCTGCTGGTACCGGATTTCGAGCGCGGCGGCCTGCTGCACCTGAGCGGGCACAGCGAAATCGTCTGGGAAGGCCCGGAGGTCGAGCGCTTTGACGGTGCCGAGCGGCTGGTGCGCCTGCATGTGGAGCGCGTGGTGAGGCGCTCGGGGGTGCTGCCGCTGCGCTGGCAGTTCGAGGCTATGTCGCCGTGGGTGGCGCAAACCGGCAGCTGGGAGGCTGCGGCGGAGCACTGAGGCGGCGCACGGGGCCCTGGCGGGCTTGCCAGCGGCTCCTTTTGTTGTATCCGGCATACATTTGACGCCCTTGCCAGGCTGTGCGCCGGGGCGCACTCCGCCTTGCTGCCGCGCGGCAGCGAGGCGGGTGCTGGCGCAAGTGTTGGAATCGCGGCACTTTCCCGGTGCATGCGCTGCTGTTCAAGCTCGGGCAATTGCCCTATCGTGACGTCCTTCCCCGCCACATCTGCGCGGCGATTTCACCGTCTTGTCCCGTTTTGCCGCGGTTTGTCCATGTCCCGCTATCTTTCACGCGTTGCCTGCCGCCTGCGCTCGCTGGTGCGCGGTTATCCGGTGCTCCCGGTGCTGCTGGCCCTGGCCGCGGCGCTCGCCGTGGCGCCGCAGTCCGCTCCGGCCGCCGGGCATGTCGCCGAACATGCCGTCGAATCCGCCGCCATACCCGGCGTTGCCGACGCGCCCGCGCCGGGCCATCGCCCGCGCGTGTGCCTGGTGCTGTCCGGGGGCGGCGCGCGCGGCTATGCGCATATCGGCGTGATCAAGGCGCTCGAGAAGATGCAGGTGCCGATCGACTGCATCGCCGCCACCAGCATGGGCGCGGTGGTGGGCGGCTTGTACGCCAGCGGCTTGTCGGCCGACGAGCTGGAGGCGCGGTTGTCGCATATCAACCTGAGCGATATCGCTTTCGACCGCAACGAGCGTGCCGAACTGCCGCAATCGCAGCGCGAGGACGACCTGCAATACCCGATCGGGATCTCGGCCGGCTACGGCGACGGCAAGATCAAGCTGCCCACCGGCCTGGTGCAGGGCAACCGCCTGCTGGCGCTGCTGCAGAACTGGACGGTGCAGGTGCCGGCCGAAGCCAGCTTCGACAAGCTGCCGACGCCGTTTCGCACCATTGCCACCGACCTGGGCACGGGGGCCCCGGTGGTGCTCGACCATGGCTCGCTGCCGCGCGCCATCCGCGCCAGCGTGGCGGTGCCGGGATTGTTCGCGCCGATCAARGTGAACGGGCGCACGCTGGTCGACGGCGGGCTGGTCAGCAACCTGCCGGTGCAACTGGCGCGCGACATGGGCGCGGATGTGGTCATCGCGGTCAATATCGCTTCGCCGCTGGACGACCCCGACAGCCTGGACTCGCCGGCGGCGGTGACGCAACAGATGGTCACCATCCTGATGAACCAGAACGTGGGTGCGCAGAAGGGGCAGCTCAGGCGGGGCGACGTGCTGATCGAGCCCCAGCTGGGCGACCTTTCCTTCACCGACTTCTCGCGCGCCAACGATGGCATCCAGGGCGGCTGGAACGCGGTGCTGGCGGCCGAGCCCCGGCTGGCGTCGCTGGCGATGCCGGCCGACGCCTGGCAGGCCCACCTGGCGGCCCGCAAGGGAGCCGGGACGATGGCGGGTCCGGTGCGTATCGATGCCATCCAGATCCAGTCGCAAGGCCGCATCCCGCCAAGTTTCATTCGCAAATACCTGGGCGTGAACGAGGGCGACAACTACGACGGGGTCACGCTTAACCGCGAGATGGCGCAGCTCTCCACATCGGGCGATTTCGAAAGCGTGACGCAGGAGCTCGTCACCGAGGATGGCCGCAATGTGCTGAAGGTCGACGCGCAGCAGAAATCCTGGGGTCCGCAGTTCCTGCTGTTCGGCTTTGGCGTGTCCACCACCTTCAATGGCCAGGGCGTGTTCAACCTGCAACTGGGGCATCGCTATCCGTGGCTCACGCAAGGCGGGCTGGAGTGGCGCAATGACATCGTGCTGGGCAGCAAGCAGGCCAGGTGGCACACCGAGTTGCGCCAGCCGGTATTCGACCGGCTCGGCTTCTATCTCGCTCCCTACGCGGAATACGGGCGCAAGCACATCGATCTCTATGGCGACAGCGCGCCCAACCGCAATACCCAGCCGATCACCGCCTACCAGATCGAGACCGCCGTCGCGGGCCTGGACCTGGGCGTGCCGCTGGGCCGGCTGGGCGAGTTCCGGGCGGGCGTGAACTACCAACAGGTCTACTACTCGCCCGTCTATAACCTGCCCATCGGCAACAGCCGGCTGTTCCCCTACGCCCGTGTGCGCCAGCCCACCGTGCGTGCCCAGCTCACCATCGACCAGCTCGACGATCCGCTCTTCCCGCGCACAGGCTACTACCTGCTGGCGACCAACGAGCTGGCTTTCGGCGGCGCCGACAACCGTTTCAACGATGCCCATGCGAAGGCACTGTGGGCCACCAGCTATGGCCGCCACACCCTGAACCTGGCAGCCGAGGCCGCGGTTACCTATGGCGACCATCGCAGCGACAGCAGCTTCAGCGGCGGCCTGGGCTTTACGCTGGGCGGTTTCCAGCATCTTTCCGCCTATGCGCAAGACCAGTTTTCCGGCAACTACCTGCTGTACGGCCGCGTGACCTACCTGAACGACTTGCGGGAGTTCATCCTGCCGGGCCTGCGCACCACCGTGGTGGGCGCCAGCCTAGAGGCGGGCGATGTCTGGCTGCGGCGCCGGAATTTCGGCAACGGGCCGTTCAAGACCAGTGCCAGCCTGTTTATCGGCGGCAATAGCGTGATCGGCCCGCTGTACTTCGGCTTTGCCGCGGCGCCGCAGGGCGTGTGGAACCTCTACCTGCAGCTGGGCCGCGTGTTCTAGCCCGCGGGCGCGGGCAGCGCTTCGGCGGCGGCTACGGTGCTATCGCTTGGCCGGAAAGTCACCGCCGAAATGCGGCCATTGCGCATGCGCAGGGTTTGCGTGCCCTGGCTGTGGCGCGCTTCGCCGTCCATGACCGAGGAGGCCTCCAGGTCGATTTCCGCGGTACTGCCCTCGATGCGCGGCGGCGCGGTGACGGCGATGCGCACCGTCTTGCCGGCCAGCGCCTGCAGCCTGGCGAACATGCCGATCACCGCGTCGCGGTCGTCGTAGCTGCCTGCCAGCGGATGCTCGCCGTGGTGACGCCAGCGCACGCCGGGCTCCAGCAGCGGGAAGATGGCCTCGAAGTGGCCGCTGGTAAGGGCCTGCAGGTATTCGTTGACCACCGCGGCGACGGCTTCCTCGCTCATCGGCACTTCGACCCTGGCGCGCGCGGGGCGGCGCGCCTGCGCCGGATCGAACCCGAGGAACTCCAGCACGCTGCTGACCACCTGCTCGCGGTCGTTGTCCACGCAGATCATGTGATAGCTGTTTTCCACCACCACCTTGCGCACGTCGGGGACCGCCGAGTCCAGGAAGTCGGCGGAGCGCAGGCTGGTCAGCTCGTCCTCGCGGGCATTCACCACCAGCGTGGGGCAGGCGATGCGGTGGGCGCCGCGCAGCACCCAGCCGCGCAGCCGGTCGACCTGGCGGATGCAGGCCAGCGGCACCCAGCGGTAGTGGAAGTTGTCGCCGCGCTCGAACTTGGCCTTGACGATGGCGCGCACCAGATCGTTCTTGATGCCGAACGGTTCATCTTCCTCCACCCGCATGCGCGCGGGCAGCGTGGGGATGTGGTAGACCACGTGCCGCAGCGCGCGGTACCAGGGGGTAGACCAGCCGTCGATATATACCGGCGCGGCCAGTGCCACCAGCCGGCCCTTGCGGTGCTGGCGGCGCTCGGCCAGTGCCAGGGCCAGCAGGCCGCCCAGGCACATGCCCATGACATGGAATGTCTCGTATTGCGCGGCCAGTTCGTCGTAGGCCTGCGTGACCGTGTCGAGCCATTGCTCGGCGCGCACCGGCACCAGGTCCTCGGGTCGGCCGGCGTGGCCGGGCAGCGTCACCGCGTGGGTTTCCACCCCGGCGCGCCGCAGGGCCTTGTGCATCGGGCCGAGGTCGAACTGCGTGCCGCCCAGGCCGTGGATGAGCAGGGCACCGGTGCCGCCGCTCTTGGGAGCCGTCATGCTGCGTCGCGCTCCTCGAAGATGGCCGCGCCCTGCAGGCGCCATGCGCCGGCGATGACGGCCACGGACTCGTCGCCGTCCAGCAGCGGGCCGCTCATATCGAGCACCATGGTGCAGTCGCCGGCCGGCAGCATCAGGCGAAACTGCAGGTCGGTGCGGTTCTCGCCGTCGCTCTCGCGCAGCCAGCGGCTGCGTACCTGGGCACGGTCGTCGGGGTGCACGTGGGCCAGCACGTCGTCGAGGCTGGCGAAGGTATCCTCGCGTACCCCCAGCGTGCGTTCCACGTCGCCGCTCCAGCGCAGCGTGCCGCTGCGCGGGTCCAGGCAGTAGACCAACTGGTTGCTGGCTGCCAGGGCCAGCGTGACATCGTTCTGGCGCCGTGCCGATTGCGCGTGCAGCTGCTCCCGGCTGGTGCGCAGCGTGCTGATCAGGAGCGTCAGCAACGCCGCCACGGCCAGGTAGAGCTGGGCTTCGAGCAGGGAGCGGCCGTGGTGAGCCGCGCTTTCCGCGAACGGGCCATCGCCCTGGCCGGTATTGACCAGCACGAAGAGCGCCAGGATCGCCACCGCCACCGAACCGCCCCGGCCTCCCCACAGCAGCGTCACCACCGCGGCGAAGAACAACGGGATATAGGTCAGCGCAAAGAGCACGCCTCTCGGTACCGGCGCCAGGATCTCCCTGTCGAAGATAAAGAAGGTGGTCAGCACCAGCGCGGCAAAGGCGCCCAGGCCGAACAGGAAATCGCCGCCGCTCATGCCGCCTGAGCGCATGGCGCGAAAACGCGACCAGCCGGCCAGTACCGGCGTGACGATCAGCACRCCCACCAGGTCGGCGGCGCCCCACACGCGCGCGGTGCGCCAGAACGGCACGTCCTGCATGATCGTGAACCAGCCCGCGCCGATCGCGGCGCTGACGGCGCTGCTGACCACCCCGGCGATCAGCAGCCCGCGCACGAAGGCCAGCCCTTCCAGCGAGAAGTGCGTGCGCCTGACCAGCGCCACCGCCAGCGCGGCACTGCCGATTTCGTCGAGCGAGAACAGGATCAGCCGCAAGGTGTCGCGTCCCTCCACCCAGCCCAGCAGCATCTGCGCGGCAAAGAAGGCCAGCCCCACCGCCAGCCAGCGCGGCATCGGCGTCAGCATGAATGCGGCCACGGTCACGCCGGCCGGCAGCCAGATATAGCCGGTGGCTGAGAACGGGCCATTGAGCTTGTGCGAGATATAGCCGGAGCAGAAGTAAAGCGCCGCCCACAAAAACAGGACGACGGCCCGATTGGTCGCTCGGTTGGTTGGATTCACGTTGGCTTTCCTTGGCTGAGTCCCTGGCTCTGATGCGGCGCCAGGCCATCGGCTGGTATGCCGGCTGCACGTTGGCTGACCTGCCGGTGCGGCTGGGCAGGGGCATCATAAGCCCGGGCAAGGGTCTCTGGCATGGCCTGATGTAATAAAAACGTCACAATATCGGGTGTCCGGTCACGAGCCAGGCCGGCGCCGGCGGCGGTCGATGCCGTGCAAGGCAAGGCCGCAATATATACGAGGAGAAATGACGAAATGACAAAGTACACACTAAATATGGGATTCCTGCCCGGCCTGCTGGCCTGCGCCGCATTGCCACTGGCTCTGGGCGCGGCTCCCGCCGCCGCCGCCTGGCCGGAAAAGCCGATCCGCCTGGTGGTGGGCTTTCCGCCGGGCGGCCCGGTCGACACCCACGCGCGCATCCTGGCCGAAAAGCTCCAGCCTATCCTGGGCCAGTCGGTGGTGCTGGACTATAAAGCCGGCGCGGCCGGCAATATCGGCTCGGACGCTGTCGCCAAGGCGGCACCGGATGGCTACACGCTATTGCTGGCAAATACCGGCCAGATGGCCATCAACGGCTCGCTTTATCCCAAGCTGCCGTACGCCATGCCCCAGGATTTCGCACCCGTGGCCCGCACCGCGCTGATTCCGCTGGTGATGGTGGTCAATAACAATGTGCCGGCGCGCAACCTCAAGGAGTTCATCGCCTACGCGCGCGCCAATCCGGGCAAGCTCAATTTTGCCTCAGGTGGCAACGGCGGCATCTCGCATTTGATGCCGGAGATGTTCAAGCAGGCCTCCGGCACGTTCATTGTCCACATTCCCTACAAGGGCAGCGCCCCGGCCCTGACCGACGTGATGGGCGGCCAGGCGCAGATGATGGCCGATTCGATCCCGCTTTTCACGCAGTACATCAAGGCCGGCAAGGTGCGGGCGCTGGCGGTGACCTCGAAGCACCGTTCTCCCGCGTTGCCCGATGTGCCGACCATGGAAGAGGCCGGGCTGAAGAACTTCGAGGTGGTGGGTTTCTACGGCATGCTGGCGCCGGCCGGCACGCCCAAGGACGTGGTGGCCAGGCTGTCGGGCGCGCTGCAGACGGTACTGGGCGAGGCCGACACCCGCGCCAAGCTGGAGCAGCAAGGCGCCGAGGCAGCCTGGCAGGGCCCGGACGCATTCGGGCAGACCATTGCCGCGGAGCAGAAGCGCTGGGGACAGGTGATCAAGACTTCGGGCGCGAAGATCGACTAAGCGCAGGTGGCCGCTCCAAGACACTACGCCGGTCGGGGTGAATGCGGTTGCGCGAATTCCGGTTTAACATCCGGAGCTCTTTCAAGGAGCGGAAATGCATTTGTCCAACTGGCTTGTCTTTTGCGGCGTCTCGCTGTTCATGGCGTTTACGCCTGGCCCGGCGGTGCTGCTGGCGGTGTCCAATTCCGTGTCGGTGGGACCATCGCGAGCCATGCTCGGCTCCTTTGGCAATGCCGCCGGGGTGTTCATGGTGTCGGCGGTCGCCATGGCCGGCCTCGGCGTGGTGCTGACCAGTTCCGCCGCGGCATTTATCGCCTTGAAAGTGCTCGGCGCGGCTTACCTCATCTATCTCGGCGTGAAGCAGTGGCGCAGCGGCGCGAATGCGTTCGCCGTGGTCGACCGGCCCGGCCAGGCCACGGGCTTGCGTGCGTCGATGCGGCTCTTCGGCCACGGCGTGCTCGTGGCCGTGACCAATCCGAAGAGCATCCTGTTCTTCTCGGCACTGTTCCCGCAGTTCCTGACGCGCAACGCACCGGTGCTGGAGCAGTTCCTGGTACTGACCGCGACCTTCTCCGTCTGCACCTTGCTGTCGCATACCTTTTATGTGCTGGTGGCGCGCGGCATGAAGCGCGGTTTTTCCGATGTCCGCCGCGTGCGGCTGTTCAACCGTATTTCCGGTGGCGCTTTTGTCGCCCTTGGCCTGGGCATGCTCCGGCTGCGCAGCAAGGCTGCCTGAGAGACGCCCGCTACCACTGCGCAGGCGAGGTGCCCAGCCGCCCCGCCGGACGCTCCCAGTGCATCGGTGCGCCCTGCACCATGACCGGCGGCTTGATGCGTAGCGCCGGTCCCCATGCGGTTTCCTCCACGGTGTTCGCCAGATCGGCAGGCGTTTCGGCTGCCAGCGCCGCTGCTTCGCCCTGCGTGGCGCTACCCGACACCAGCAGATGCGCGGTGCGCGCCAGCGATGCCCGCACTTCGCAGCCGGCGCCTGTGGCGATGCGCTGCGCCAGACCGCGCACTGCCGCTGCCGCCATCAGGTAGCCAGTCGCGTGATCGATCGCCTGCACGGGCAGCGGCCCGGGGCGGTCCAGCCCCGCGGCGCGCATGCCCGCATCGGCAATGCCGGTGCTCATCTGCACCAGGCTGTCGAAGCCGCGCCGGCCTGTCCACGGACCGGTCCACCCATATGCATCGAGCGACACGTCTACCAGTCCGGGATTGATCTCCCTGCGCCGCCGCGCGTCCAGGCCAAGACGCGCCAGAGCCTCGCGCCGGTAGCCGTGCACGAGTACGTCGGCCTGGCTTAGCAGCCGCTCAAGCACATGCCGGTCCGCCGCGTTTTTCAGGTCGAGCCGGGCACAACGCTTGCCGGGAACGACTTCCGGAACCGTGCCGGGCTCTTCCCAGCCGGGCGGATCGATGCGGAGAACATCGGCGCCAAATCCGGCCAGGAAGGGGGTGGCGACGGGGCCGGCCAGGATCYGGGTCAGGTCCAGCACGCGAATGCCGCGCAAGGGGCGGTCCGGCGCAATGGCCCAGTCCGGCCGGTCGCCGGTGGCGTGGGTCGTCCAGTGCAGGAGCGGTTCGCTGTTGACGGCCCTTCCCTGCGGATGTGCCACCCATTCCGCCTGCGTACGCATCGCTGCCGAACACCCGCCGTTGCCGRCGATGGCGGTTTCCAGGGCGCTGGCTTCCCATTGCGCGACGGCCCGAGCGACCGCCGCCTTGTCGGCCGGCACGCCGAGCACCGCGAGGGCGGCGTCGCGGTGATGCGGGGCGTTGGTGTGCAGCCGGATCCAGCCGTCGGCCGCCCTGTAGTCGCCGGCCACGGCATCCCATTGCGGCGGCAGTTCCCAGCCTTGCGGCCGCAGCGAAGTGCCGAACCACAGCGATGCCAGCCGCTGGTCCGCCTCGACCCGCGGCATCCGTCCGTGCGCCTGGTGGATCAATCCGGCAACGGCGAGCCCGGCGGCGCCGACGGCCGCCGTGGCCAGGGGGGTGACCGGAAAGACCGACGGCAGGTTGCCCGTACCGGTCATGGCGACGTGCTCGGGCCAGGCGGCGTCACCGTGCATGCCCTGCCAGATCTCGCCCAGGAAGTTGGTGCCTGCTTTCGCCGTGTTCGGGGCCGATGGCGGGGAGTATTCGGGGTTTGGCATGACGGCTCTCGCTTGTCGTTCGGTGGTGGGTCAGCGGCTAAGTGCTTTGCAGGATAGGCTTCTTGTCTTAATAGTCAATATTGATTATCTTAATCAACTAGTTGCTCCTTTCCACTTGGACCGCCATGTCCCGCTACCTGAGTTCCGGCGAAGCCGCCGCCGCGCTTGGCGTGTCCCGCCAGACGCTCTACGCCTATGTCAGCCGCGGCCTGCTGCACGCGCACGACGGGGAAACCCATCGCGAAAGCCGCTATCTCGCGGAGGACGTGGAGCGCCTGGCGGGCCAGCGCACGCGCGGCCGCAAGCCCCGCGAAGTGGCCAAGGCCACGTTGAACTGGGGTTTGCCGGTGCTGGAATCGCGGATCACGCTGATCGAGGACGGGCAGCTTTACTACCGCGGCAACAATGCCGTGGCGCTCGCCGCATCCGACACGGTGGAAGCGGTGGCGGCGCGGCTTTGGCAATGTCCTGTGGAGGCCGCCTTTGGCGCCGTGCCGCCATCGCCGCCGGCGCACCTTGCCGCGATGCAGGCGGCCTTCGCCGGCCAACGCTGCGAGGAGGCGCTGTTGCCCCTGTTCACCATCGCCAGCGAGGACGACCCCACCGCGCAGTGGCAGGCATCGCCGGAGCGGCTTGCCGCGGGCTGCGGCGTCCTGGTGCGGCTGCTGGCCGCCTGCCTGCTGGGCACGGCGCCCGCCAGCACCCCCGTGCACCGGCAGTGCGCCAGTGCCTGGCAGGTGGACGACGAGGGTGCGGCGCTGATCCGCATGGCGCTGGTGCTATGCGCCGACCATGAGCTGAACGCGTCGAGCTTCACGGCCCGCTGCGTGGCGTCCACCGGCGCCAGCCTGCGCGCTTCGGTGGTGGCTGGCCTGGCCGCGCTGACCGGCGGCCGGCACGGCGGTGCAACGGCGCGCGTGGAGGCACTCTGGGATGAGCTGGGCGACCTCCGGCCCGCCGCAAAGCTGCGCGAGCGGCTCGCCCGCGGCGAGGGCCTGCCGGGTTTTGGCCATCACCTCTATCCTGCCGGCGATATCCGGGCCATTGGCCTGCTGTCGCGGATACTCCCGCATCATCCCGAATGGCAGGCACTGATCGACGTCGCTTTTTCCCTGGTGGGGCAGCGGCCATCGATCGATTTCGCGCTGGTGGCGCTGCGCAGGCATCTGGGCCTTCCGCCCGGCGCGGCCTTCGGCCTGTTTGCGCTCGGGCGTTCGGTCGGCTGGATCGCGCACGGATTGGAGCAGCGCTCCGATGACGAGCTGATCCGGCCGCGCGCGGCCTATGTCGGCCCGCGTCCGGCTCCGGCGTGAACGCCGCCTCCTGTCAGGCGGCAAGCTCCGCCGCGCGCTGTTGCAAGCGCCGCACCGCCTCGCGCGCCTGCGCGCCAAGCTCCGCAAGGTCGAGGCCCGGAATCGCGTCGTGCTCTGCCACCACGCGCCCGCCCACCAGCAGCGCGCGCAGCGCCGGCCTCCCGCCGCTGGCCACCGGCGCGATGGCCGGATCGTGCAAGCCGAAGCAGCGCGGGTCGTCGAGGCGGTAGACGGCAAGGTCGGCCGCCTTGCCCGGCTGCAGCGTGCCGACCGCATCCAGGCCAAGCACGGCCGCACCGCCGGCCGTGCCCCAGCGCACCACGTCCTCCACGCGCGCGGCATCGGCGCCGCCCTCATGGCTGCCTCCTTCGGCGCGCGGCAGCGCGCCGTGGCCACGCCGCGCGCGCTGCAGCAGCCAGGCGGCATGTGTTTCCGAAATCATGTCGGCCGCTTCGTTGGAGGCGGCACCGTCCACGCCGATCGACACTGGCACGCCTGCGGCTTCCAGCGCCGGGATATCGGCGATGCCGCTGCCCAGCCGGCCATTGCTCTGCGGGCAGTGCGCAATGCCCGTGCCGGTGGCACCGAGCTGGCGGATTTCGCCGGCGCCCAGCTTGACCAGATGGGCGAACCACACATCGGGCCCCAGCCATTCGTGCTCGCCGCAGAAGGCCACCGGCGTGGTCTGGTATTTTTCCCACGCGGCGTTCTGGTACTCCACTGTCTCCGACAAATGGCTGTGCAGGCGGATGCCCAGCTGGCGCGCGGTGCGCGCGCTGGTGCGCAATTCGTTGGGCGACATCGAGTAGAGCGGCGTGGTGGGTGCCATCACCACGCGGCGCATCGCGTCCGGCGCGGCCTGGTGGTAGCGCGCGGTGAGCCGCTCGCAATCGCCCAGGAACTGGTCGAGCGTTTCGGGGCGGAGCGCCTGCGGCAGGTCGATTTCGAGCTGCCTCGTGCGGGTTGCGCCGCCGCGGCACAGGACAAAGCGCAGTCCCAGCGCCTCGGCCTCCTCGAACAGGATGGCCGAGCTGTCGTAGGGCATGCCCGGATAGTAGAGATAGTTGTGATCGGCGACGGTGCCGCAGCCGCTGCGCACCAGTTCCACCAGGCCGATGCGGGCCGCAAGCCGGAAGGACGCTTCGTCGAAGGCGCCGCGGAAGCGGTAGGGCGTGGCGCCCAGCCAGGGCGTGAGCGTCAGGTCCAGCCCCGGCGGATCCCCCTTGAGCAGCGACTGGAACAGATGATGATGGGTGTTGACCCAAGCCGGGTAGATCACGCAATCCGTGGCGTCGATGACCTGCTCGCCGGGGCGCGGGTCGAGCCGGCCGATGGCTTCGATGGTGCAGCCGGCCACGCGCAGGTCCGGCCCGGCATGGCGCTCGCCCGCGCCGGCAAGGCCGGTGAGGATGGCGGTGGCGTTGCGGATCAGGATGGTGGGGTTCGGCTTCATGCGAGCTCGCTTTCGTGCCAGTGGGACAGCGCCATGCGCGATATCACCACCATTGCGCCAAACAGCGCGACGCCCGTCACCGTGATCAGGAACAGGGCGGCGAACAGGCGCGGGATATTGAGGGCGAAACCCGCTTGCAGGATCTGGTAAGCCAGGCCCGCGCCGGTGCCCCCGGTGCCCGCCACGAATTCCGCCACCACCGCGCCGATCAATGCCAGCCCGCACGAAATGCGCAGCCCGCCGAAGAAGTACGGCAGCGCGCTCGGGATGCGCAGCCGGCGCAGGGTGTCCCAGCGGCTCGCGCGGTTGATGCGGAACAGGTTGAGCAGCCCGGGGTTGACACTGCGCAGGCCCAGCACCGTGTTGGAGATGATGGGGAACACCGCCACCATGGTGGCGCAGATCACCAGCGCCAGCGTCGGCTCCTTGACCCAGATGATGATCAGTGGCGCGATCGCCACCACCGGTGTTACCTGCAGCAGGATGGCATAGGGAAACAGGCTGGCCTCGATCAGCCGGCTTTGCACGAACACAAAGGCCGCGGCGGTACCGGCCACCACCGCCAGCGCGAACGCCAGCATCGTGATGCGCAGCGTCACCCACAGCGAGCCGGACAGCAGGCTCCAGTCTTCCACCAGCGCATGGCCGATGGCGGCGGGCGTGGGCACCAGGTAGGCGGGGACGGCGAGCGCCGTGCAGATGCCTTGCCACGCCAGCAATAGCAGCGCGCCGACGGCAAGCGGGGCGGCCACGCGCTGTACGGCGGGGCGCGACAGTAGCGGGGGATTCATGGAGGGGCTCCTGGTTATCGCGGGTGTGCGTCCGGATCGATGCCGGTGTTGGCCTGCGTGAGCAGCGCCGACAACTGCGCGCAGTACTGCATGAAGGCGGGCGAGACGCGGAAGGCTTCGTCGCGCGTCTCGGGGCCTTCGATCGTCACATCGGCGATCACCCGGCCCGGACGCGCCGCCATGACCACCACCCGGCTCGACAGGTAGACCGCCTCGTAGATGCTATGCGTGACGAAGACCACGGTGAGGCCGCGTTCTGCCCACAGCGCGCGCAGGTCTGCATCGAGCCTGTTGCGGGTGAACTCGTCGAGCGCGCCGAAGGGTTCGTCCATCAGCAGCAGATCGGGGTTGGTCGCCAGTGCCCGCGCGATCGACACGCGCATCTGCATGCCGCCGGACAATTCGCGCGGATAGACCGTGCCGAAGCGGCCCAGTCCCACCAGCGCCAGTGCGCGCTGGACGCGCTCGCCGGCCTCGGCGCGCGGCATGCGTGCCAGGTCCAGCGGCAGCCGCACGTTGTCGGCCACGCGCGCCCACGGCATCAGGGTGGCTTCCTGAAACACCATCGCCAGCGTGCGCCCGGCGGCATCGGAGGCGGTGGGCAGGGCAGGATTGCCCCACCAGCGCAGATGTCCCGCCGAGGGCGTTTCCAGCCCGGCAAACAGCTTGAGCAAGGTGCTCTTGCCGCAGCCGGACGGGCCCAGCAGCGAGACGAACTCGCCGGGCTTGATCGCCAGCCTGACGCGTTCCAGCGCCACGGTGCCGTTGGGGTAGGTCTTCTCGACCTGGTTGGCGAGCAGCAGGGGCGCGCCGGCATCGCGGGCGATGCCGGACACGATGCCACCGGGGCCCGGGCCTGGGGTCTGCATGGCACTGCGAAAGAGGGCGCTCATGACGGTCTCCGTATTGAGTCTGTGCGGGGCTACCCGGTTCAGCCGCGTACCACGGGAATGCGGAACGCTTCCTTCTCACCGTGCTGCGTGAACAGCGCCATCAGCATCTTGCGCATCAACAGGCCGGGCTTGTCGGACTCCATGTGGAATTCAACGCGGCGGCGCGTGTCGACGCAGGCGTCGTAGTCGGTGGCTTCCAGGATCTCGCGGTCCTCGCCGACGATGGGCGCATCCCAGTCGATCAGTTCCTGGGTCGAGCAGTCTTCCTCGCTGTCGTTGCGGTACAGCCATTGCGACAGCATCACGCTCTTGTCGTCGATCGGCGTGGCGCAGTTGTAGATGATGTGGTGGCGCCCGCTGGCCGGATAGATGCAACCAAAGCGACGCGTGAAGGGCAGGTCCCAGCGGTTGAACATATGCCGGTGCGTGATCGGCTCGGTGGTGCCGGTAACGCGGTGGCCGGCCTCGATGTTGCGGATCGGCACCAGCGTCTCGGCCTCGAAGCCCCATTCGCGTGCCTGCAAGTCGTACTTCTCGGGCTTGGGCTGTTCGGACAGGCCGAAGTTGGCGCGGTGCACGAAGCTGAAGTGCGAGTTGTCGAAGGCGTTCTCCATCACGCGCAGCGGGCTGGTGTTCCATTTCTCGTAGAACTGGAAGATGCGGCGGTAAGCGGGATCGCCATCCTCCGGAAAATCGGGGATGGGCTGCAGCGGATCTTCCAGCGCCACCCAGACGTAGCCATACTTTTCCTGCGCGTGATAGGCCTGCACCTTCGCGCCAGACGGGATGGCGTTATCCGGCGCCTGCGGAATCCGCACGCAGGCGCCGGCGCAGTTGTATTCCCAGCCGTGGTAGCCGCAGACGATGTCGCCGCGGTCGTTGACCCAGCCCTTGGAGAGACGGGCGGTGCGGTGGCAGCAACGGTTCTGCAGGGCAGCGGGCTTGCCGTCGGCACCTTTCCACAGCACCAGGTTTTCGCCCAGCAGGGTGAAGGGCCTGGGGCCGTCGTCGAGCATGGCGATGGGCATCAGGGCGTACCAGAAGCGGCGCAGGACGGGTTGTTGAGTGACCAGCATTGCAGAATCCTTGTATGGGGGGTGATCTTTGATCTCGGACAGCGGTGCCGCGCAGTGCGTTACGGCATCACGGCATCAGGGCATGATCTTCAGGTCCTTCACGAACTGCGTGGTGTAGGCTTGCTTCCAGTCGGTATCGGCTTTGAGCAGGCCGGCGCCGACCATGAAGTCGCGCGTCTTCTGCCAGCGCGCATCGGTCATCACGCCGATGCCGTAGCGGGCCGCGTCGCCGCCGCTCACCATGCGGTACTCCTTGAGCTTGTCCACGCCCCAGGCGAGCTGGTCGTCCTTCATGTTCGGGTTCTCCTGCTTGATCAGCGCATTGGCAGGGGCGGGGTCCGCGAGGTAGCTTTTCCAGCCTTCCATGGTCGCCTTGACGAAGCGGGCAATGACGTCCGGCTTCTCCTTGACGGTTTTCCGCATGGTGACAATGGTGGTGCCATAGGGCGGATAGCCATCGTCGGCAAACAGGAAGAAGCGCGTCTTGGCGCCGGCCTTGCTGGCCGAGAACACCTCTGACGAGGCATAGGCCTGCTGCGCCGAATGCGGGTCGGCGAAGAAGGGCTGCAGATTGAACGTGTAGACGCGGGACTGGGATTCTTCGAGCTTGTACTTGCCCTTGAGCCATGGCCACCACGTGGTGCGTCCGGAGGTGGAAACCAGCACCGTGCGGGTTTTCAGGTCTGCCAGGCTTTTGACGTCCTCATGGGTCATCATGCCTTGCAGGTCGGTCTGGAAGGAGGTTGCTACGGTGGTCACGGGCACGCCTTGCTCCACGCCCTTCAACACCTGCAAGTCGTAGCCCATCAGGAAATCGGCCTGCCCGCTGGTGAGGATCTGCATGCCGTTGACCTGCGGGCCGCCCATGCGGACGGTGACATCCAGGTCGTATTTCTTGTAGATGCCCTTGGCCACGGCCTGGTAGAAGCCGCCGTGTTCGGCCTGGGCATACCAGGAAGTGAGGAAGGTCACCTTGTCGGCGGCCAGCGCGGTGGCGGGGACGGCCGCGAACGTGAGCATGGCGCAAGCGCCGGCGATCAACAGGCGGCGCAATGGGGAGGGCGTCTTCATGGGGGCTCCTTGGCGGACAGGTGTGGGGCAAATGCTGGCGAGGGCTGCAACAGGCGGGGTGGCACCGGCGAGCGTGCGCCGCGCATGGTCATGCGCTGGCGCAACGCGAGCGGAGGGATTGCCGCGCAATGCGCCTGCGCAATGGAATAAGGGCTTGAGGATGAGGGACATCGTGGGCGCTCTCTTTTCTCTCGTCCCGGCCTTGTGACCGGATCCAAACGCCCGGATGTCTCGCCTGGCGAGGCAACTGGGCGTGCGACCAAATGGTCGCGAGAGCAATGTCCCACGCCGGTACGCATTTGCCCGCTTGGGGAACGCGTCGGCGTTAACCGCTTCTACTCGACAGGTTGTTCAGCAAGAGCTGTGCCAACACCCACGGCAAGAGACTGCACATGCTGGCTGGCGCCGCCGGATAGCCATGGTGCATGTTGGGTCATGCGCGGTGCGATGCATGCACCAGATCGGTGTGCGCCGCGCGCGGCCGCTGCTCAGCTGCCGGTACTGTTCCTGACCAGCGCGCCGCAGCGGCCGACCATGGTGGTGAGGCAGCAGGCGTTGCCTGACCAGTCGCCGCCAATGACCATGCCGTTGGGGCCGGCGATCAGGCGGCGCTGGCACTGGCCTGGCGTCTGCAATGGTTCGGGCGACGTGGGCGCGCGCGCATCGCGCGGGCCGCTGCCCGGCGCGCGAGCCGGCGGCACTTCCTCGGTCCACAGGTAAGCGGTGCCGCCCGGCACGGCCTGCACCGCCTGCGGGGGGCCCCACTGGGCCTTGGCCTGCTCGATCGGCGCCGACTTCCAGGAAGCCAGCACGCGCTGCATGGCGGATTCTTCGACGCTCGCGCAGCCGCCCAGGGCGATGGCGGCCAATGGTGTCAGCAGGAAACGAGGAGAGGCGGCGAGACGGCGGACAGCGGACATGGCGGCTCCAGAGGGGGCAACCCCCTCTGCGCAGACTATCCCAGCGCCCCGCCCCGCCGCAAGCAACCCGGCGCCGCTTATGCGGGTTTGCCCACAGAAGGCGCCAGCACGATCTTGTCCGCGTCCGCGGACGGCTCGTGCGGGTTGTCGCCGCCTCCGGCCTGGCCGAGATCCATGCCCCTGGTTTCCGGCAGCAGCAAGGCGGCGCCCATCACCATCATGTAGCCCACGCCGGCGACGATGGCGATGGCCAGCGGCAGCGAGGTACGGCCGGTGCTCAGCCATCCCACCGTCAGCGGGAAGAGCGAACCGATCACGCGCCCTATGTTGTATGACACCCCATAGCCCGTGGCGCGGATGTCGTTGGGATAAGACTCCGAGATGGTGGCGCCGATGCCGGCGAACACGCCTTGCATCAGCACGCCGAGCGGGAAACCCAGGAACAGCATCGACGTGTTTGAAACCGGGATCACCATATAGACCAGCGCCATGACGAAGGCGCCCGCGGCAAAGGCGATGTAGGTCAGGCGGCGGCCCCAGCGGTCGGTGGCATAGGCGCCCGCCACATAACCCACCAGGGAGCCAAAGATGGTCATCGCCAGGTAGGAACTCGTGCCAAACACGGAAAGCCCGCGCTCGGTCTTGAGGAACGTTGGCAGCCAGGTGGCAATCGCATAGTAGGCGCCGAGCATGCCGCCCGACAACAGGCTGCACAACAGCGTCTTGCCCAGCAACGGCCGGCGGCCCAGGCGCGCCAGTTGCTGCCATGCGGAAGGGGCATCGGCCGCACCGCCCGCGGCGCGTTCGGCCTGGCTCTTGATGAAGACCTCCGGCTCTTCCAGGTTGCGGCGCAGGTAGATCACCACCAGCGCCGGCAGGATGCCCAGGAAGAAACAGACGCGCCAGGCGGTTTCAGCCGGGAACAGGCTGAAGGTGATGGCGTAGGCAATCGCCGCCGCGCCCCAGCCGAAGGAATAGCTGCTGGCGGTGAAGCCGGAATACTTGCCGCGGTGCGCGGGGTTGCGGATCATCTCCGTCACCAGCACCATGCACAGAGAGGATTCGCCACCAAAGCCCAGGCCCTGCAGCATCCGGAAGACCAGCAACTGCTCGGGCGTGCTGGCCAGTCCGCACAGGAAGCAGGCCACGGCGAACACCACGATGGTCCAGCGCAGCACACGCACCCGGCCGTAGCGGTCGGCCAGGATGCCCGCACCGATGGCGCCCACCAGCGAAGACACCAGGGTCCACGTGACGATGGCGCCGGCGGTCGACTTGCTCATGCCCCACTGGGTCAGCAGGGTCGAAATCAGGAAGGAGTAGATCATGAAGTCGAACACGTCGACCGCATGACCGAGGAACGCGCCGTAAAAGCCCTTGCGCTCCATTGTCGATAAATCCTTGAACCAGGCGAACATGATCTCTCCTTCGAATCGTTTCGAATTGGGGGGCGGTGCGTTGGTTTTGTTATCGCGCCGGGGCGCGTGGCACCTTGAGGGACTGGACCGGCGGTGGCCGGAAGGCAAAACCCGCTGCTTCGAGCAACTGGGCAAAACGCAGCGAGGTCAGGTCGGCGAAGCGTCCGGCGACGATCTGCACCCCCACCGGCAGGCCGCCGCGGCCCGGGCCGACCGGTGCCACCGTCGAGGGCAGGCCGCACAGGCCGGAGTGCCCGGCCCAGAACAACTGGCTGGTGAGCGGTTGCGCCCGGCCGTTGACCTGGAGCGTGCGCTGCCACGGCTCGCCCGCCTCGTCCAGGGCAAAGGCCGTGGTGGCGGCGGCCGGACAAAGCAGCACGTCCACCTCGCCGAAGAAACGTTGCCAGGACTGCGCGAAGGTGGCCCGAGCCTGCTGCAGTTGAAGCCATTGCCGATGCCGGATGCCGGCGCCCGTGAATTGCAGCGTCGCATAGCTATGGTCTTCGGGCGCGGCGCCGGCGGCATGGGCCAGCGCGGTGTCGAAGCTGGTGTCATCCATATGGATCGACGTCGTCGCCCGCAGCATCAGCACATAGGCGTGCCACAGGGCTGCGGCATCGAAGTCCGGGCGGGCATTCCACCGTACCTGCGCGCCCTGGCTCTCCAGCCAGCGTCCCAGCCTTTCGATCTCGTCGCTGACTTCCGTGTCGGCCTCGCAAAGCGGATGGCTGGATAGCACGGCGACGCGGAAGTCGGCCAGCGTGTGCTTGTCACAGGGCGGCAACGCCAGGCGATAGGCCAGTGCGTCGCTGCCGTCCGGCCCCGCGAGTGCGTGCAGCAGCAGTTCGAGATCCCGCGCACTGCGCGCGACCGGGCCCGCCACGTTGATCTCCTGCTCACCATAGCCGTGGCCGATGCCGTGGCCGCGTAGCGGCACCAGCCCGTGGCTGCTCTTGTGGGAGAACACGCCGCAGTAATGCGCCGGGTTGCGCAGCGAGGAGCCGATGTCGGAGCCCACGTCGAAGAAGCTCATGCCAGCGCAGACCGCCGCGGCGCTGCCGCCGGACGAGCCACCAGGGGTGCGGCCCGGATCATGCGGGTTGCGGGTGGTGCCGTAGACGGCGTTGTAGCTTTGCCAGTCGCGCAGCCCGATCGGCACATTGGTCTTGCCCAGCAGTACGGCGCCGGCCGCGCGCAAACGCTCGACGACAGCGGAGTCGTTGGCCGCGATGTTGCCGCGCTGGGCCGGGCTGCCGCATGTGGTGGGCCAGCCGGCTACGTCGAAGGACTCCTTGATGGAGAAGGGGATGCCGTCCAGATCGCCAAGCGGCGCTCCACGACGGCGGCGTTCGTCGCTGGCCTTGGCCGCGGCGCGGGCGTTGGGGAAATCCGCCAGGATGATGGCGTTGATCTCGTGGTGCGAGGCGGTATAGGCGGCTTCGCACCAGTTCACTAGGTCTTGCGCGCTGGCATGGCCTTTGGCCAGTAGCTCGGCGGCTTCCCACAAGGGCAGGAAACACCCTTCTGGCTGCTGGACATCGGTCGTTGGAATATCTTGCCGCGTCACGCTGGCGCTCCGTTTTGTGGGGTCCCTTGCCAACGAGGCACGGGATTGGGGGCTGTCGGGATTCCGCGAATTCGGTATACTATATTCATTGATTTGCAGAGGGCAAGGCAAATATTCAGACCGCCGCGAACCGCCGCTTTCTGGTGCAATGCAACAGAAAGCGGCACAAATTCGGCGCTGGAAAGCGAGTCCGCGCGGAGGATGCGCACCTTGATAGGGCGCGTCTTTTGCGATTTTGGTATACCGTTTTGGCTTGAGCGGTTTGAGGATAGCCGGCCAGGAGCACTACCGCTGTTCGAGCAACGCCTTCAATGCGGCAAGGTCGCGCCGGACCCACTCCGCGTCCGCTTGCAGTTGGGCATCGCTGACGCCCGGACTGCGCAGCAAGGTAAACAGCAGGGTGGCCCCGTCGCCATTGGCGATCACGCGCATCGGGATATAGATTTCCTCGCCCTGCGCCGGCTGCACATAGTGGTCGGCGACGCCATAGGGGTTGGGGGGCGTGAACCGGACCTGCATCGGGCCTTGGGGCGTGAGCGTTGACCAGGTGCCATCCGCCTGCTGCGACAGCTCCCCTAGCCCGCTGGCCCAGCGGGGATAGTTCTCGGGGACCGCAAGGAAGGCGGAGACGGTGGCGGCAGGCAGATCGATATCGATGCCGAGGCTGAGATAGTCGCTTTGCTTGGCCATGGTCTCGCTCCGCCTTGGGGTACTACTAGTGCTCGAAGAAGGACAGGGTTTGCTGGTCCGGGCTGGATGGCCGGCGCCGGCGTGTGCCGGTTGGGGATACGGGGGCTGTCCGCTGCGTTTCGCGCCGCGGCATCGAGGGCGCCTGAAGCTCGAATTGCCGGACGTGTTCCAGCGGCACGGCGCTGGCCAGCAAAGCCGCCAGCCTGGGCGCCAGGATCTGGTAGGTGTCCGGGTCGAAGCGTGCGGGCGCGCACAACAGGCCGGCTGCTTCATCCAGCGTGGACACGGTGCCCAGGTAGCACCAGTCCTCGAGCACATGCCACCACGCCTTGGCGCCATCCTGCTCGCGCCACGCCACGGCACCCGCGAAAGGCCAGGGCCGCAGCGACAGGTCCGCCAGGGCCATCACGGCACGCTCGCGGTGCGACGCCAGCGATTCGTCGCCCGTGCATGCCCCCAGGCAACGGTGCAGCTGGCGGGCGAAGCAGGGCAGGCCCCGCCGCACCGTCTTTTCCAGGGCGAGCGCGGCTTGGCAAAGCTGATGGGCTTGCGCCAGTTCGGCCAGGCGCGCCTCGGCGCTCGCCCGGCTGGGAAAGGCGCCATATAAGTTAGGGTGGCGGCTGAAATCCGTGTCGCGATCCGAGCGCAGCATAGGCGCGCTCAGCCCGGGCGCCAGTTCCCAGGAAAACAACCCTGCAGTCTGCCGCAGCTTCTGGTTGTGCAGTGGTTGCAGCGTCTTGATCAGGTGCGCTTCCAGCAGCAGCGCTCCCGCTTCGCCACCAGTCTCCCGCCACTCCACCCGGCGCACGGCGCGCGCCAGCCGCATTTCCAGGGCGGCGCGATGATCGCTGGAAAAGTGCGCGCCAATGCGCTGGCGCAGGTGGATGCTCTTCCCTATATAGAGAGGCATATCCTGGTCGCCGTAGAAGAGATACACACCGGCGGTATCGGGCACGTCATCCAGGGCGGTTTCCTCCAGGCCGGCGGGCAGGCTTGCGCGCTTGACCAGGGACCGCACCGCCGATTCGACCAGATCGACCGTATAGAGCTCGTGGATCTTCTGCCAGAACTGCCACAGCAGTTCGGCATCGGCCAGGGCCCGGTGCCGGCCCTTGGGCTGCAATTCGAACCGGGCGATCAAGGCATCCAGGCCGTGCCGCGCCACCGACGGAAACAGCGAGCGCGAGAGGCGCACGGTGCACAATACGTCGGCGCGGAACGTCACGCCAACGCGGCGGAATTCATTCTTGAGAAAGCCATAGTCGAAGCGTGCGTTATGGGCGACGAAGAGCTTGCCCTGCAGCCGCTCCGCCAGGCTCTCCGCCAGCGACTCGAAGCTTGGCTTGCCGCGCACCATGGCATCGGTGATACCCGTCAGTTGCTGGATGAAGGGTGGGATGCCGATCCCGGGATCGACCAGGGTATCCCATTCGACAATACCGTCCGGCCCCACTTCCACCACGCCGATCTCGGTGATGCGGTCCCGGGTGGCGTCGGCGCCGGTTGTTTCCAGGTCGACAAAGACGATGGGGCGGGAGAGTGCGTCGGCCAGCGCTTGCGCATCCAGGTGCCAGGGCGTGTTGGCCGGCTGGCGCGAGGGCTGGTAGATGGAGAGGTCAGGCATCCGTTGATTCTAATAGATTGCAGCCACGCGGAAGCTGCCCTGCGCCGGGGCTCGGCAGCCGGCTTCATCACAGCGTCACAAACCGCTCTGAAGAAATTTCAGAAAACGCTTGCCATGGCCGAGGGGCTCCCTTAAGATTCGCCCCCTCGCAACACAACTACCGCGCTGCAAAGCAGGCGGGACAAGGGTTGCGG
>NZ_JBFTLX010000037.1:0-38014 GCF_056396665.1 Cupriavidus sp. 05T313
TCCTTGAGCAGGTCGATGGGTTTGCCGTTGATGGTCAGCTCCATCTTCAGCTCGGGATACGCGGCGAAGAACTCATGCAGCCTGGGGATCAGTACCAGTTGCGCCAGCCCGGCGGTGGTGTCAACGCACAGCGTGCCGCGTGGCGTGTTGTTCTGGTGGGTGAGCGATTGCTCGGCCTCTTCCACGTCCGCCAGGATCCGCACGCAGCGTTCGTAATAGGCGGCGCCGTCGGTGGTGACGCTGATGCGCCGGGTGGTCCGGTGCAGCAGCTTGACGCCCAGGTGCGTTTCCAGGTTCTGGATCAGGCGCGTGAGCGTGGCCTTGGGCAGGTCCAGCGACTCGGCCGCCCGCGCAAAGCTGCCTACATCCACCACGCGGGTAAATGCCTGCATTGATACGAGACGATCCATGTTCACTCCCCCGGATAAGGAAACAGGCAGGTCTGGCCGGCAGGGCAGGCACCCGAATAGGGTGCGCCCCGGCCAGGCGCATGACGGGTTGCGCGTGTGGCGCGGATGCGGAAGTGCGGGAGTGGATCACAAAACGGATGACCTTGCACAGCGAAGGGTTTCCCGATCGTGGAAACCGCCATTATTCCACCTGAGAAACAGTGCATTGGCAAAGCCTCGCTTTATCCCACCTTTATCAACCACCATAATTCGCTGCATCGCAATATGCAATGGAGGCGCCGTTAACGTACCCGTTAGTGCACCCGCTAGTGCACCCGTTAGCGCGCAACAAGTCACCGCCATGTCGCCCACGCAACCGAAATCCGCAGCAGCAGCCTCCGCAGCCGAACTGGCCGAGGGGCATACGACCGAGCATACGGTGGAAAGCAGCGGCCGCACGATCGCGGTGCGCCTGAGCTACCCGCCGGGCTATCCGGCGGGCAAGGCGGCGCCGCTGCTGCCCTGGCTGATCTACCTGCACGCCGGTGGCTTTGTCGACGCCAGCCTGGAGAAGTCCCAGCGCCTGGCACGCTCGCTGGCCGGCACGGTACCCGCGGTGGTGGTGACGCCGGCATACTCGCTGGCCCCCGATTTCCCGTTCCCGGCGGCGCCGGAAGATGCGTTCCATACCGCAGAGTGGGTGTTGCGCCATGCGCGCCGCCTCAAGGTGGACAAGCTGCGCTTTGCCGTGGTGGGTGAGGAGGCGGGCGGCAACCTGGCGATCGCGCTGTCGCAGATGCTGCGCGACCGCGGCTTGCCGGAGCCGCGCGCGCAGTGGCTGATCCGCCCGGTTACCGATCCCTGCCTGCAGCACGCATCGTGCGCGGTGGGGCAAGGCGGGCGCAGCGTGCCGCTGGAAATGCTGCAGCGGCTGGCCGGGTACTACCGCGATTACCTGCCTACCCCGGCCGCCAGCGTGCACCCCTACGCGGCCCCGGCCCTTGCCTCGCGGCTGGCCGGCCTGCCGCCCACACTGATCCAGGTGGCCGAGGAAGATGCGCTGCGTGCCGAAGGCGAAGCCTTCGCCGGCCGCCTGCTGACGGCCGGCGTGCCGTCCGAAGCCCGAATCATGGCCGGTGCCTGTGGCGCCGGCGTGGAAGAATCCCACGACCGATGTCAGGTGTGGATAAACGAAGGCGCGCGCTACCTGCAAGGCTATCTTGCCGGCGACGACGACGCCTCGCCCAAGGCCGAACGCCAGACAGGAGCCAGCCCGCCCGGCTGATCCCGAATTACAAAGCCAAGCCGGCCTGCGCATAGCAGGCGTACCGGGCGCGATCCTTTGCGCGCGCCGGCGGGGGCGTTCGTCCCATTTTTTGCTTTCCAGTTGAAGAAAACCGCAGACGGAATACGGAGTCAAGAAAATGAATCAGCAATATCGACGCACCATGATTGCCCTGGCCATCGTCGCTGTGCTCGGCGCCGGCCTGGCCACCTCGATCTTCAAGCCCTGGCACGCCGGCGAGGCGCAGGCCGTGCCCGCGCCGGCGGCGCCCGCCACGGTGGACGTGGCAAGCGCGCTGGGCAAGACCATCACCGAATGGGATGAGTTCTCCGGCCGTCTCGAAGCCGTGGACCGTGTGGAGATTCGCGCCAGGGTCGGCGGCACCATCGACGCCGTGCACTTCCGCGAAGGCGCGCTGGTGAAGAAGGGCGATCCGCTCTTCACCATCGACCCGCGCCCTTACGCCGCCGAAGTGGCGCGCGCCGAGGCCGCGCTGGCCGCCGCGCAAGTGCGTGCCAGCCACGCGCAGACTGAGCAGGCCCGCGCGCAGCGGCTGGTGCAGGACAACGCGGTATCGCGCCGCGAGTTCGACGAGCGCGACAACGGCGCCCGCGAAGCGGTAGCCAATGTGCGCGCCGCGCAGGCCTCGCTGGAGGTGGCGCGGCTGAACCTGGCCTATACGCGGATCACCGCCCCGGTCAGCGGGCGCGTATCGCGTGCCGAGATCACCGTAGGCAACCTGGTGGCGGCCGGTGCCGGCACGCCGGTGCTGACCACGGTGGTGTCGGTGTCGCCGGTGTACGCCAGCTTTGAACTCGATGAGCAGACCTACCTGCGCTATACGGCGAATACGGCGAATACAGCGGATAAGTCAGATAAGGCGGATACAGCCGGTGGCGCGCCCGGCGCGCAAGGCGGRCAGTCCAGGTTGCCGGTGTTCCTGGGCCTGGCCAACGAGGAGGATTATCCGCGCGAGGGCCGCATCCAGTCGGTGGACAACCGGCTCGACACCAAGAGCGGCACCATCCGCGTGCGGGCCGTGTTCGACAACCCGGACGGCCGCCTGCTGCCGGGCCTGTATGCGCGCATCAAGCTCGGTGGCGGCTCGCCGCACCCGGTGGTGCTGATCAACGACCGCGCCATCGGCACCGACCAGGGCAAGAAGTTCGTGCTGGTACTGGATAGCGCGAACAAGCTGGCCTACCGCGAAGTCACGCTCGGGCCGTCGTACGAAGGGCTGCGCGTAATCCGCCAGGGTTTGAAGGCCGACGAGAAGATCGTGGTCAACGGGCTGCAGCGCGTGCGTCCCGGCGTCACGGTCGCACCCAAGCCGGTCGAGATGGCGTTCAAACGCGAGCTGGAGCAACGTGCCGAATCGGCAGACCGCAAGCAGGCGGCCACGGAGAAAACCACGGACAAGGCAGCCGATGGAAAACCAGTGACCTGAGCCGATCCTGCAAGAGCCGCATGAGCTGAATCTGCCAAGGGTTTGCTCGCTCTCCCGCATGGCGGGAGAGCAACCGGGGGAGAGGGCGGGCGCATCCACAGTGCGCCGGCATTGAAACCACCTCTCCCCGAGGCCAAACCATATTTAGCTTCCCCGCTCCACATGGCGCCTGCATGCCAGGCCGCCAGGGGGAGCCTTTTCGCCAAGACTGCCGAGACTGAGATGAATCTCTCGAAATTCTTTATCGACCGGCCTATCTTTGCCGGCGTGCTATCGGTGCTGATCTTCCTGATCGGCGCCATCTCGATGTTCAAGCTGCCGATCTCGGAGTATCCCGAGGTGGTGCCGCCGTCCGTGGTGGTGCGCGCGCAGTATCCCGGCGCCAACCCCAAGGTGATCGCCGCTACCGTGGCGTCTCCGCTGGAGGAGCAGATCAACGGCGTCGAAGACATGCTCTACATGTCGTCGCAATCCAATAGCGATGGCCTGCTGACGCTGACCGTGACCTTCAAGCTCGGCACCGATCCGGACAAGGCACAGCAACTCGTGCAGAACCGGGTGGCGCAGGCCGAACCGCGCTTGCCGGAGGACGTGCGCCGCCTCGGCATCACCACCGTCAAGAGCKCGCCCGACCTGACSATGGTGGTCCACCTSGTCTCGCCGAACRACCGCTACGACATSACCTACCTGCGCAACTACGCGGTGATCAACGTCAAGGACCGCCTGGCGCGGATCCAGGGCGTGGGCCAGGTGCAGTTGTTCGGCTCGGGCGACTACTCCATGCGCGTGTGGCTGAACCCGGAGAAGATGGCCGAGCGCAAGCTGGCCGCCGCCGACGTGGTCAAGGCCATCCGCGAGCARAACGTGCAGGTGGCCGCCGGCGTGATCGGCGCCTCGCCGTCGCTGCCGGGCGCCGACCTGCAGCTTTCCGTGAACGCGCAGGGCCGGCTGGAAACGGTCGAGGCCTTCGGCGACATCATCGTGGCGACTTCGCCCGATGGCGGCGTGACGTACCTGAAGGACGTCGCCCGTATCGAGCTGGGCGCATCGGAATACGCGCTGCGCTCGCTGCTGGACAACAAGTCCGCGGTGGCCATTCCCATCTTCCAGGCACCGGGTTCCAACGCCATCCAGATCTCGGATGAGGTCCGCRAGACCATGGAGGAACTCAAGCAGAACTTCCCCGATGGCGTGGACTACAGCATCGTCTATGACCCGACCCAGTTCGTGCGCCATAGTATCGAGGCCGTCACCCACACGCTGTTCGAAGCCATCGCGCTGGTKGTGCTGGTGGTGATCCTGTTCCTGCARACSTGGCGCGCTTCGGTGATTCCGCTGCTGGCGGTGCCGGTGTCCATCGTGGGTACGTTCGGGCTGATGCACGCGTTTGGCTTCTCCATCAACGCGTTGTCACTCTTCGGGCTGGTGCTGGCGATCGGTATCGTGGTGGATGATGCGATCGTGGTGGTGGAGAACGTCGAGCGGAATATTGCCGAGGGGCTGTCTCCGAAGGAGGCGACGTACAAGGCCATGCGCGAAGTCAGCGGCCCGATCATCGCCATCGCGCTGACGCTGATCGCCGTGTTCGTGCCGCTGGCCTTCATGACGGGCCTGACCGGCCAGTTCTACAAGCAGTTCGCGCTGACCATCGCCATCTCGACCATCATCTCGGCCTTCAACTCGCTGACGCTGTCGCCGGCATTGTCCGCGCTGCTGCTGCGCGGCCACGATGCGCCGAAGGACTGGCTGTCGCGCGCCATGGATCGGGTGCTGGGCGGCTTCTTTGCCCGCTTCAACCGCTTCTTCGGCGCCAGTGCCGACCGTTACGGCAAGGGCGTGAAGGGCGTGATCTCGCGCAAGACCGCGGTGTTCGGCGTGTACGCGGTGATGCTGGCGCTGACCTGGGGCGTGTTCCAGCTGGTGCCCAAGGGCTTCGTGCCGGCGCAGGACAAGCAGTACCTGGTGAGCTTCGCCAAGCTGCCTGACGGCGCCACGCTGGATCGCACCGAGGACGTGATTCGCCAGATGTCCGACATCGCGCTCAAGCAGCCCGGCGTGGAATCGGCGATTGCCTTCCCGGGCCTGTCGATCAACGGCTTCACCAATAGCCCGAGCGCCGGCATCGTGTTCGTCTCGCTCAAGCCGTTTGAAGAACGCAAGACCAAGGAGCTGTCGGGCAATGCCATCGCGCAGCAGCTCAACGGCAAGTACGCTTCGATCCAGGACGCTTTCATCGCCGTGTTCCCGCCGCCGCCGGTCCAGGGCCTGGGCACCATCGGTGGCTTCAAGCTGATGATCGAGGACCGTGCCGCGCTGGGCTACGACGCGCTGTTCGACGCCACCAACGCCTTCACCAACAAGGCGCGCGCCACGCCGGAGCTGGCAGGTATCTTCACCAACTACCAGGTCAACGTGCCGCAGCTCGACGTGAAGCTGGACCGCGTCAAGGCCAAGCAGCTGGGCGTGCCGGTGACGGACGTGTTCGATACACTGCAGACTTACCTCGGCTCGGCCTATGTCAACGACTTCAACAAGTTCGGCCGGACCTACCAGGTCAAGGTGCAGGCGGATGCGCAGTTCCGCGCGCACGCGGAGGACATCCTGCAACTGAAGACGCGCAACACCGCCGGCGAGATGGTGCCGCTGTCGTCGCTGCTCACCGTCAAGCAGGGGTTCGGCCCCGATAGCGTGGTGCGCTACAACGGCTTCACCGCCGCCGACATGAACGGCGGCCCGGCGCCGGGCTTCTCCTCGGGCCAGGCGCAAGCCGCGGCCGAGCGCATCGCCGCCGAGACGCTGCCCAAGGGCATCAAGTTCGAGTGGACCGACCTGACCTACCAGGACATCCTCGCCGGCAATGCGGGCGTGTGGATCTTCCCGCTGTGCGTGCTGC
Source organism: Cupriavidus sp. 05T313 (assembly GCF_056396665.1). NCBI lineage: Bacteria > Pseudomonadati > Pseudomonadota > Betaproteobacteria > Burkholderiales > Burkholderiaceae > Cupriavidus > Cupriavidus sp. 05T313. The sequence goes on from NZ_JBFTLX010000037.1 coordinate 6,015, forward strand.
TGGTGTTCCTGGTGCTGGCCGCGCAGTACGAAAGCCTGACGCTGCCGCTGGCCGTGATCCTGATCGTGCCGCTCAGCCTGCTGGCCGCCATGACGGGCGTGTGGCTGACCCGTGGCGACAACAACATCTTCACGCAGATCGGTTTCATCGTCCTGGTGGGGCTGTCGGCGAAGAACGCGATCCTGATCGTGGAGTTTGCGCGGGAGCTGGAGCATGAAGGCCGCTCCATCGTGGCTGCGGCGATCGAAGCCAGCCGCCTGCGTCTGCGCCCGATCCTGATGACGTCGTTCGCGTTCATCATGGGTGTGGTGCCGCTGGTGGTGTCCACCGGCGCCGGCGCGGAGATGCGTCACGCGATGGGCGTGGCGGTGTTCGCGGGGATGCTGGGGGTGACGTTCTTCGGGCTGTTCCTGACGCCGGTGTTCTACGTGGCGCTGCGCATGCTGGCGACACGCGGCGAGCGCCGCAAGGTGTCGGACGCACCGTCGGCGAGCCACAAGGCTATCGCCTCCGCTGAATAAGGATGATCGAAATGAACGCAACCATGACATCCAGGATGACATCGCTACTGCCCGCGGCGCTGCCGCGCCTGGCCACGCTGGCCGTGGCCCTGGTCCTGGCGGGCTGCTCGCTGGCACCGACCTACAAGGTGCCGGAGAGCGCCACCGCCGCCACGCCCGCCTACAAGGAAGCCGAGGCCGCGCAGGCGGAAGGCGCCCAGTGGAAGGTGGCAACCCCGTCCGAAGGCGCGCAGCGCGGCGAATGGTGGAAGATCTTCGGCGATGCCGATCTCGACCGCCTGATTGCCGCGGCGACCGAGTCCAACCAGGATCTCGCCATTGCCGCGGCCCGCGTCAAGCAGGCGCGCGCCTTCACCGGCGTGGCCGAGGCAGACCAGTACCCGCAGCTCAGCGTGGGCCTGGACCCGACCCGCACGCAGCTTTCGGCAGCCTCGCAAGGGCTGCCCGACGGCACGCGCGTATCGCCGCAGACGGTATTGCGGGCGCGCGCCATCGCCGGCTACGAGGTCGACCTGTTCGGCCGCGTGGCCGACAACGTCAAGGCGGCGCGGGCGGAGGGCGAAGCCGCTGAAGACCTGTACCGCTCGGTGCAGCTCGCGCTGCAAGCCGACGTGGCGCAGGCCTACTTTGCGCTGCGCACGCTGGACAGCGAGCGCGACCTGCTCAACGCCACCATCACGCTGCGCGAGGATGCGCTCAAGCTGCTCAAGCGTCGTTTCGACGAAGGCGAGACCACCGATCTCGATCCCGCCCGCGCCGAAGCCGAGCTGGGCACGGCACGGGCGGACCTGGCCGGCATCGAGCGCCGCCGCGCCAACCAGGAGCACGCGCTGGCGGTGCTGACCGGCGCGCCGCCGGGCGCCTTTACGCTGGCTGCGCGGCCGCTCGACGCCGCGCTGATCACGGTGCCGGCAGGACTGCCTTCGGACCTGCTGGAGCGCCGTCCCGATATCGCGCAGGCCGAGCGCCTGATGGCGGCGGCCAACGCGCGCATCGGTGTGGCCAAGTCGGCGTTCTTCCCGCGCATCACGCTGACCGGCTTGTTCGGATTCGAATCGAACGACTTGTCGAACCTGTTCAAGTGGTCGTCGCGTGCCTGGATGCTGGGGCCGCTGATAGGCAGCACGATTGCGCAGCCGATCCTGGACGGCGGCCGCAACAAGGCCAACCTGGCGGCGGCGCGCGCGCAGCACGAGGAAGCGGTGGCGGGCTATCGCCAGAGCGTGCTGACGGCGCTGCGCGAGGTGGAAGACAGCCTGGCCGATGTGCGCTGGCTGAGCCAGCAGGCCGGTGCGCTGGACGGCGCGCTGGGCGGCGCCCGGCGCGCGGCCAGGATCTCGCGCAGCCGGTATGAGGCCGGCGCGGTGGATTACCTGACGGTGATCGACGCCGACCGCACGGTGCTGCAGTCGCAGCGCGAGGCCAACCAGGTGGCCGGGCTGCGCGCTTCCGCGACGGTGGCGCTGGTGCGCAGGCTGGGTGGCGGTTGGGGGCCCTTGCCCGAGGCCACGCCCGAGATGGCACAGGCAGGCCCCGGCCCGCTGGCCGCGAGCCACTAAGCGCGTCTGCAAGCCGCGGCAACCGCCCTCGCGCGGTTGCCGCGCTTCATCCGATGCCGGCCCGACGCGGCCGGCAAAGCTGACTAAACTGGAAGCATCGCGGCCACACGCGCCGGAAGGGCCGCTGGCATTGCCGCAGTTGTCCTGCGCGCCATCCTTTCACGTTGCTCGCCATGAGACCGCACCGAACCCTTTTTGCTGCGCTGCTCATCCTGGTGGGCGCGGCCGCCATCCTGCTGCTGCCTGTGCCCCGCGCCTGGCGCGACGTTACGCATATCGTCAACGAGGTGACGATCGCGCAACCCGACGCGGTGGTCTTCGATTACGTCTCCACGCCCGCCAGCTGGCCCGACTGGCATCCGTCATCCCTGGCGGTGGCCGGCGCGGCGGATCATCCGCTGGTGCCTGGCGAGCAGGTTACCGAGACCTTCCTGGTGGCCGGGCGGCGTGGCAAGGTGGTGTGGACCGTGGTCGAGCGCAGCCGCCCCTCCGTCTGGATGATCCAGGGCACCATCGACGGGCGCGAGGCGGGAACGGTGCGCTACACGCTCGCCCCGACGCCGCAGGGCACGCGCTTCCGGCGCGACTTCAGCTACGCGGCGCCGAACCTTCTTTTCGCGCTGACCAACCGCCTGCTGCTGCGCAAGCGCATCGAGGCCGAATCCACCGAGGCGGTCACCCGGCTGCGCGCGGTGCTGGAAGCCCGCAAGCCCGCGGCCGGGACGGGCGGCTGACCAGTGCGCCGCCTTTGCCGCCGGGATTGCCGGTCCGGGGCGTACCGTATACTGATCGGGCAAATCAATCGGAGCAGATGGTGTCGGAAGAAAACCCGGCGTCCAAGGCAGGACGCAACCCAGAACCAGTGAACGCGCCGGAGCCGGCAGCGGCGGCATTGCCGCCCAGGCCTGTTGCCCCGCCGACGCCGGATATCAACGATTGCTGCGGCAATGGCTGCGAGCCCTGCATTTTCGACCTGCACGCCGAGGCGATGGAGCGCTATCGCGCCGAACTCAAGGCGTGGCTGGCGCTCGCCGGCCAGACGGCGGACACCAGCGCGGGTGGCCCCGTTTTCTGAGCCGCCGGCGCCGGTTCGCCTGGCGAATACGCCACACGCAACGCACAAGGAGCCCCCCCGTGCCCGTGCCCGTTACCGACCAGCCTGTCCTGGCCGATCTCCATGCGTTCGTGCGGGGCCATCCCCGCCTGCTCGTACTGACCGGGGCCGGCATCAGCACCGATTCCGGCATCCCCGGCTACCGCGACGCGCAGGGCAACTGGCAGCGCACGCCGCCCGTGCAGGCGCAGGACTTCTTCCGCTCGCACGCGGTGCGCCAGCGCTATTGGGCGCGCAGCATGCTGGGCTGGCCGGTGCTTGCCAATGCGCAGCCGAACGCCGCGCACTTCGCGCTGGCGCAATTGCAAACCGCCGGCTTCCTGCGCCAGCTGGTGACGCAGAACGTGGACGGCCTGCACCAGCGCGCCGGCAGTACCGGCGTGATCGAACTGCACGGCCATGTTGGCAGCGTGATCTGCCTGGCTTGCGGCACGCGCCGGACACGGGCCTCGCTGCAATCGCAGCTGGAAGCCGAGAACCCCGACCTGGCGGCGTTGCGCGCCTTGCCCGCCTCCGATGGCGACGCCCATCTTGAACTGGCCAGCTTCGAGGCGGTACGCATTCCCGCCTGCGGACATTGCGGCGGCGTGCTGAAACCCGACGTGGTGTTCTTCGGGGAATCCGTGCCGAGGGAACGCGTGGATGCCAGCATGCTGGCGCTGGCGCAGGCCGATGCACTGCTGGTGATCGGTTCGTCGCTGACGGTGTTCTCGGGCTACCGCTTCTGCCTCGCCGCCGGCAAGCTGGGCAAGCCTGTCGCCGCGATCAACCTCGGCCAGACCCGTGCGGATGCGCTGCTCGCGCTGAAGGTGGATGTGTCTTGCGCGGCGGCGCTGACGGACCTGGTAGCGCGGCTGGACCTGCCCGCAGGCGCCGCCGGCTACTGAGGGGCCCCTGTGCAAAGGCTGYGGCGGGGCGCTGCCGCGGCCTTTGTCGTGGTCAGGCCTTCAGATGCCTGGCGAACCATTCGCGCGCGGCCTGGCTGGTCGTCTCGAAGTGCTCCAGGTATGGCGTGAAGTGGCCGCCGGGAATCATCAGCAATTGCTTGGGCTGCAGGGCTTGTTCATAGGCGGCCAGGCACAGGTCGGTGGCGGTCAGCACATCCCTGTCGGCGACGATCATCAGCAGTGGTGTCGGGCTGATGCGGGCTATGTGGATGCCCGGTTCGTTTTCCCGTGCCATCTCCGCGCTGCGCAGCGTGACCTCGTTGCGCCAGTTGGGCGCGAAGGCGGCGGTACCGGTGAAGAACTGATAGCTGTCGGCCCCGGCCATGGCGCACGGCGTGGCGGGATCCGCGCTGACGGCCGCCAGCATGGCCGGGGCTTCGCCGCGAAAGCGCGCCAGCCGGTCGGCTTCGAAGGACGCCAGGGCTGCCGGCACCAGGTCGGCGCGCGTGCGGCGCAACGCCGACAGGTAGCCGCTGATCTGCGGCACCTGCGATACCACGCATCCGACGCGCCGGTCCAGCGCCGCCACCTCGAGCACGTGGCCGCCGCTGTAGCTGCTGCCCCAGATGCCAATGCGGTCATGCGCAATGCCGGGCAGGCCGCACAGGTAGCTGATGGCATCGCGATAGCCGCGTTTTTGCAGCGCCGGGTCCACCTCCTGCCGGGGCGCGCCTTCGCTGGCGCCGAAGTTGCGGTGGTCGTAGACCAGCACCGCAAAGCCGGCGGCGGCGAAGACTTCGGCGTAACGGTCCAGGTACTGCTCCTTGACAGCGGAAAAGCCGTGCGCCATGACGATGGCGGGGCAGGCGTCCGCCGGCGTTTCATTGGCTTCATGCCGGGCTTCGTAGAGCCACCCGCGCAGGGTGACGCCCTCGGAGACGAATTCGATATCCGTACGTGCCATGTCCTGTTCCTGATCCTGTTCCTGTTGCCGTGGCGGTTCCCCGTTCCCCGCATCCCGCTCGCGGGAGCGCATGCCTGTCACGATACGCCTGGAGCGGCCCGGCCTCTGCGCGGCCCAGGTCAATCACTGCGCCGGATCGGACATCCTGGCGTATTGGCTGGGCGTGGTGCCCGTATAGCGCCGGAACATGGTGGCGAAGGCGCCGGCCGTGTCGTAGCCCAGGTCGGCGGCGATGGTGGCGACCGGCTCACCCGCCGCGAGGCGTGGCAGGGCGTACAAGAGGCGCGCCTGCTGGCGCCAGTGCACGAAGGAGATGCCTGTCCCGGCCACGAACAGCCGCGCCAGCGTACGGCTCGATGCGCCCACCTCCCGCGCCCACTCTGCCAGCGTGCGCGCATCGGCGGGATTCTCGCGCAGCGCGCCGCAGATGCGCGCAAGGCGGCGGTCCTGGCTGGCGGGCAGGCACAGCGGCTGCTCCGGCGACCATGCGAGTTCATCCAGCAGCACGCCGAGCAGGCGGTCTTCGCGTGCGGTGCCGGCGGGACCGAGCGGTAGCGCGGCGGCGCGCAGCATCAGTTCGCGCAGCAGGGGCGAGACATTGACCAGTTGCGGCAGCGCCGGCGTGGCCGCCGGGCACGCTTCGGGGCGGATATAGAGCGTGCGCAGCGATACCATGCCGCGGGCGCGCATGCCGTGCTGCACGCCTGCCGGCATCCATAGCGCGCGCTGCGGCGGGACCAGCCACAATGACTGGCCGGCCGTGACCTCGACCACCCCGGCAACCGCATAGATCAGTTGCGCGCGCTCGTGCCGATGGGCCGCAACCACGACGCCGTCGGGGAATTCCTTGGGCATGACCGCGGCCGGGCGCGCGCCATGCTGGTAGTCGAGCGGATTGGTGCTCTTTGGCGGGTTGGCGGCAGCGCGCGGTCCGGAGGCTGCGTCTTTGCGCGGAGGAGGCATGGCGTAGGACGAGGATGGCGCTGGTGCAAGAGCGATGCCATTGCCGCCAGCGAAATCCGGATTGTACGCAGCGCGCCGTGCTCAGGGATTGGGCCGGGCGAGCGGATTGCCGGGACCGGGTGCTGGCAGTGCTTGCCGCGCATCGTCCGCGTGCAGCGTGAAGCTGCCCGCCGCGTCGGGTCCGCCGACGATCTGCAGGCCTTGCCGCAGCAGCCAGGAACGGATCTCGGCCTCGGTGGCTTCCGGGCGGAACTGCGCGCGGATGTCGTTGCCGCCGGTGCCAGGGGCCCGGGGCGCCGCCGCCGGCGTTGCGCTGTCGCTGTTGTAGCGCCACAGCAGCAGGCCGGATTGCAGGATGGCCAGGGCGGCGGCAAGGGCTGCAAAGGGCCTGACCCAGCGGCCACCGCTGGCGGGGCCAGCCGGGGCGGCTGGTGGATGCGGCATGGGCCTTTCTTTCCTGCCCTCGCTGCTGCCGGCCGTGCTTGCCATTGTGTCTTGCGCACAGTCCGGCCGCCCGCCGCGCGCCGCCGGTTGGGTTACCGGTTGCGGCACCGGCAGCGCCACCTCAAGGCCAAAGCTGGCAATGCCGCGCGCCAGCAATCCACGGTAGGCATGGCGAGGATCATCGGGCCCGGCCAGCGGCGAGCCGGTCAGCGCATAGCCGCCCGGTACCTCGGCGCGGGCGACCACGCCTGGCCGTGCCAGGTTGCCGGCAGCGGCACCGCGATCCCATTCGCCGAGCCAGCGCACCATCGCCATGCGCTCGGCCGCGAGTACACCGAGGCAGGCGCCAAGCTGGTCGGCACGCGCCTGCACCCGCATGGCACAGCACACCATGCCGAGGCGCGGATCGAGCGGATCGTCGCCTTGCTCCAGCACCATGTCCATGGAGCCGGCATAGGCAGGGTCGGGCGTGGCGAGCCAGCCTTGCCAGCATTGTCCAGCGGGGCTCCAGCGGTCGAGCAGGACCGCGCCGAAGGCGGGGGCGTGGCGCAGCGCGCGGAACTGGCCGGGCGCCAGCGCCAGGGCGCGCAGGCTACGGGCCTGGGCCGAGCGCTCGAAGGCCGCGGCGAGCGCGGGCGGGATGGGCAGCGCTGTCCAGTCGGTGCCGGCCGCGGCGGTAGCGCCGTCCGCCTGGAGGGCGGGCAGCGGGCCCTCGTCGGCGACCTTGGCGGCATTGCCGGCTTCGAGCCGCGCGGCGACAACGCTCAGGCAGGGGTGGAGGGTGCTCATGCCGTGCGCTGGCTGGCGGCGGGGTCCGCCTGCCTTGCCTGCTCTGTCAATGCAATCGTGCAGAGAATGTCCAGCAGGGCTTGCGCGGCCTCGGTGTCGCCGCGGTTGGCGGGATCGAGGGGGGTGGTTCGCGTGCCGCTGCACAGCGTCTGCGTAAGCCAGCGGCTCAGCAGGGTCTGGCTGTGCGCCGGCGCCAGGTTCTGGCGCGCCGTGGAAAGGCGATCGCCGCCACGACGATGCACCAGCCCGAGCGAACCGGCGCCAAAGTGCCCGGCGGCAATACGTGCGGCCAGGCTGCCGCTCACCGTGCCGCCGCAACCGCAGGCGCGCAACAGCAAACGCGAGGCCTCGGGCAAGCCAGCCAGGAAAGCCCTGGCGCCGGCTTCGGCGGATTCGGGGCTGACGCCATACGCGTCGAGGCTGGCGCGATGGATCTGCCCGGCGCCCGGCTCGCAGGGCGGGTTCGCGAAGGGCGGCATGTCTGGCATGCCGCTGCGCTGCAGGTCGAGCAGGAAGCGGCGGAAGTAAAGGCGCAGGTCGTCCGCGTGCGCGGGGCCGTTGCGCCCCTCGCCGGGCATCACGCGCTCGATGAAGAACTGATGGCGCAGATCGGGCAAGGCGTCGTCGAGCGACGCGGCCTCGCGCGGGCGGTAGTTAGCCAGAACAGCCATCACGCGTTGATAGAACTCTTCCCACGCATCGCGCGAGAGCGTCTCCCGAGTGTTCCACAACGCCTTGATCCTGGGAAAGTGCTCCGAAGACAAGACTGGACCTTTCTATGGTTGTTGCTCTTGTTGTTTTTTCAGCGCTGGCTCTGTTTTGCCTGCCCGTCGCAGGCCGCATCCCTTGCCTGCCGGCAGAGCGGACGCGCATTGTAGCGCTTGCGCGCGAGGAAAAAGCGCACGCGGCGGCGCTTATCCGGTCCTTGCCGCGCCCCGGCTTACGCCCACTGGGCTCCTGCGGGCACCACCCCACGTCAGAGGGGATGTTTGTTGTGCTGCACATGACACCGATGGCGCCAGGGCAAGCTAGGGAATGCCACTACAGCACTGGCGCGGATATTGCATACAATCTCCCTGTTAATTCTGTGAAATTTCACAAGGCGATAAACATGCATTTGCCGGAACCGGACCAACCTGGTCGGGAGCAGGTTTGACGGAAGGGGCGCACCACTGTGGGGCGCGGCCGGGCCGGGGTGCCGCGCCATGAACACGCGCTTCGTCGAAGCCTTCATGTGGGTGGCCCGCCTCGGCAGCTTTCGCGCGGCGGCCGAGAAGCTGCATATCACCCAGGCCGCGATGTCCAATCGCATTGCCTCGCTGGAGCAGGAAATCGGCGCGCGCGTGTTCGAGCGCGAGGCGCGCGACCTGCGGCTCACGCCAGTGGGCCTGCGCCTGCTGGGTTACGGCGAACGGCTGCTGGAACTGCAGCGGGAGATCATGGTGCTGGGCCGCTCGGGCCATGAGTTGCTGGGGCTGGTGCGCATCGGCGCCATCGAGAGCGTGGTGCATACCTGGCTGGTGGATTTCCTGCGGCATCTGCAATCGTCCTATCCCGGTATCGAGGTGCAGATCACTTCGGAAACCACCGAAGGCCTGCACAAGACCTTGCGTGCCGGCGGCATCGATATCGCCTTGCAGACCGATCCCGCGGTGGGCGAGGGCATCACCAGCACGCCGTGCCTGCCGATGGCGATAGGGTGGATCGGGCCGGCCGGGACGGCACAGCCGGGTGAAGGAAAGCTGGCCTCGCTGCTGCAGCACCCGACCATCACCATGAGTCCCGGTTCGCAGCCGCACCTGGCGCTCAAGGAGCTGTACCGCAAGGCGGGGTTGCCGGTCGGCAAAGTGCACTGCGTCAGTTCCATCGCGGCCATCGTGCGCCTGGTGAAAGCCGGCTTTGGCAATGCGCTGATGCCGCTGGCGCCCGTGCGCGAAGAAGTCGAGCGCGGCGAGCTGCGCGTGATTGCGTGCGACGTGCCGCTGCCGCATCAGCGTCTGGTGGTAAGCCATCTCGATCACGCCGCGTCGGAGGCGATCCGGCTGGTCGCGGAGCTTGCGTGCCGCGAATCGGATCGCTTCGTGCGCTCGCTGCCCGCACCGTTCGCGCCGGAGTGAAGCTCCGCAGTGCGCTACGCTGGTGCGCGAACGCGGCCGGGTCGAACAGAAAAACTGATCGGAAACACGAAGAAAAACCCGTTTGTCGCGCGCGGTGATCGCGCCGATCATCAACTCACCGCTTTGGAATCAGCGTGGCAACCGGAGAGTTTGATGAGCGAGATGTTTGCGACCGAGAGTTTGGCGATGGAAYGCCTGGCGGGGATCGCCCCGCAGGGCATGTTGTTCGTCGCGTCCAATGTGGACGCGGCCGATGAGGCAGATTTCAATCAGTGGTACGACCGCGAGCATGTCGAGGAGCGCGCCCGTATCGAAGGCTTTATCTCCGCGGCGCGCTATGAGGCCGTGCAGGGCGGCCCGAAGTATCTCGGCCTGTATCGCACCGAGTCGCTTGCGGCATTCACGTCCGCGGCCTACCAGGCGGCGTTCCGCCGCCAGACGCCGTGGTCCGTGGCCAACCTGGCGCGCATGCGCCAGCCGATGCGCCGCGTGAGCGAAGTCACCGCCACGGTCGGGCAGGGCWGCGGCAGCTGGCTCGCCGTAKTGCCGCTGGCGCAGCCGGAGGACGCGCTGGCGCTGGTCGATCTCGCTGGCGAGGTGGGCGGGCAACTCTCCGCGCGGGCCGGTTTCGTCCAGTCCTACCTGCTGATGCCGGACGCGGAGCTGAGCCAGCCCTTGCCGAAGGAATGCCTGGCGGACCGGCAGTTGCTGCCCATCCTGGTGATCGAGAGCAGCGCCGCAGCCGCGAGCGAACTGGCATTGCAAGAAGCCGCTGAACGGCTGGGCGCCTCGCTGCAGCAGGCTGCCCGCTACGCACTCAAGTGGAAGCTCTTCGCGCGGGAGGTGGTGTGATGCACAACGCCAACACGATTTCCGCCGCGCCGGGCGCATCCGGTGCCGCCGCTACCGGCACCGCCGCGCCGAAGATGGGCCGCCTGGCCGCGGCCAGCACCATCGGCACCACGCTGGAATGGTACGACTTCACCGTCTATAACCTGATGGCCGCGCTGGTGTTCAACGCGGTTTTCTTCCCTTCGTTCGATCCGCTCACCGGCACGATCCTGGCGTTCTCCACCTACGCGGTGGGCTATGTCTCGCGCCCGCTTGGCGGCGTGTTGTTCGGGCACCTTGGCGACAAGCTCGGCCGGCGCTTCGTGCTGGTCGCCACGCTGGTCCTGATGGGCGTGGCCACGGGCCTGATGGGTCTGCTGCCCACCTACATGTCGTGGGGCATCTGGAGCCCGATCCTGCTGGTGGCGCTGCGCTTCCTGCAAGGGGCGGCCATCGGCGGCGAATGGGCGGGCGCGGTCCTGCTGTCGATGGAACACGGCGAGCAGCACCAGCGCGGGCGCAATGCTTCCTTTACCCAGGTGGGGCCGTCGTGCGGCACGCTGCTGGGCACTGGCTTTATCGCCGTGGTTTCGCTGTGGCTGAGCCCGGAGGACTTCCAGGCCTGGGGCTGGCGCATTCCGTTCCTGTCGAGCGTGCTGCTGGTCGTCTTTGGGTTGTGGCTGCGCAAGGGCGTTGAGGAAACGCCGATGTTCAGGGAGATGGAGGCGCGCAAGAGCACGGCCAAGACCCCGATCAAGGAAGTGTTCGTGGATCACTGGCGGCGCCTGCTGCTGGCCGGCGGCGTGCGCATTGGCTCCGACGTGCTCTATGCGCTGGTGGTGGTATTCACGCTGACCTACGTGACCAGCGTGCTGCACCTGTCCCGGCCGCTGGCGCTGACCGCGACCATGATCGGGGCGGCGTGCAACGCCATTGCGGTGCCTTTGTTCGGCAGCCTGTCGGACCGGCTCGGGCGCAGGCCAGTGTATATCGCCGGCGCCTTGCTGGCGGTGGTGTGGGCCTTCGTCTTCTTCCGGCTGATGGACAGCGCGCAGCCGCTGCAGATCTGCGCGGCAGTGGTGGTCGGGCTGATCATCCACGCCATGATGTACGGCCCGCAGGCGGCCTTCGTGACCGAGCAGTTCCCCACGCGGGTGCGCTATGCCGGGTCGTCGCTGGCCTATACGCTGGCCGGCATCGTGGGGGGCGGTTTCGCGCCGCTGATCATCGCCAGCCTGTACAAGTCGTATGGCTCGACGCTGGCAATCTCGCTGTATGTCAGTGCCGCCCTGGCGTTGACGCTGGTGGCTTTGCTGGCCGCCCGGGAAACGGCGAACAAGCCGCTGGAGCGCTAAGCCTGGTCCGCCGCCGCGAAGACGGTTTCGCGGCGGCCTTGCAGCAAGGACTGGCGAAAAGAAAGCACATGTGCCGTGACCGAGCTGGCCGCCGCCGCGGCATCGCCGTCGCGCAGCGCCTGCAGGATGGCGCGGTGCTCGGCGCCGACTTCGCCCAGGTGCCCTTCGGACGACAGCGAGATGGCCCAGAAGCGTTGCGAGCGCGCGTGCAGCACCTTGAGGATCTCGATCAGGATCGGGTTACCCGAAATTTCCGCGATCTGTTCATGGAACAACCGGTCCAGGTGGGTCACCTGCGGCAGGTCGCGCTGCGCCACGGCATCGTCGACCTGGCGCAGGATGGCCTCGAGTTTCTGCAAACCGGCGGGGGTGATGCGCTCGGCGGCCAGCCTGGCGCACAGCGTTTCGTTGGCCAGCCGTACGTCGATCAGGTGCAGGGCGTCGTCGATGGAAAGCGGTGCGACCACCACGCCCTTGCGCGGCAGGATCTGCACCAGCCCTTCGTTGGCGAGCCGGTGCAGCGCCTGGTTGATCGGCGTGCGGCCAATGTCGAGATCGTCCACCAGGGTGGAGATATTGAGATGCTCGCCGGGACGGTAGACCAGCGTGGTCAGCCGCTCCCGCAGGCCGGTGTAGGCCCGCTCATTCTGCGATGGTTCTTCAGTCCTGGTCCGGGCGCGCGATGAGCCGGCGCTACGGCGATCCACTGATGGCAAAACTCTCTCCCGACAACACGGCGATGCGTGCAAGGGCGATATCGTACTACCAAAAGCCGGCGCGAACGCCTGGCCTTACGCTCACGGTGCCTGGCGGTGCCGAAGACGTCTTTCCATGTGGATGCCGGCGCCCGTGGCTGGGGAACTGTGGCACGCGCTGCTTTGCCGTCTGGGCGATGGCGACGACCTTGCCGCCCTTGACCTGGGGCAGGGCCGCGTTGGTCTGGTTGAACATGCCATCGACCTGCCCGCCCATCACTTCGGTCAGTGCCGGACCGGCGCTTTATAGGACACCGGCGTCACCTTGCCCGGGTTGGCACTGGCGAAAGCGACGAGTCCCTGCACGGCGCAGGGGCGGTCCATTCACAGGATTGCCGCGGGTTGAGCCGGCAGGCTGCGGATGCGCTAACGGCCACGCAGCGGGTCCAGCAGGCTGGCCAGTCCGTTGTGGTCGAGTTCATGCATCAGCGCCAGCAGCTTGCCGATCTCGCCGGGCGGGAAGCCCTCGCGCGCGAACCAGTTCAGGTAATTGCCGGGCAGGTCCGCGATAACGCGGCCCTTGTACTTGCCGTAGGGCATGGTGCGGGTGAGCAGGAGGGGCAGGTGTTCGGGATTCATGTGACGGCCTCGGCCCGGCATCGGATGGCGCCGGCCGGGGAATGTTACCAGTGTGCCCCGGCGCCTTGAGCGCCTGGGCGGGGGCGCCGGGTTTGCCGCTGGCCGCCGCGCCGGGGTACGATCGCCACCTTACCGTTGACGAGGATAGGCAAGATGGCAAAGCACGGTTCAGGCACTGGCCTGAAGGGAATCGCGCTGTTCGAGGCCGCCAAGGGTGCGGTGGTGATCCTTGCCGGACTGGGGCTCATAGCGTTGCTGCACCGTGATGCGCAGGCGCTGGCCGAGGCGATCGTTGCCCGCCTGCACCTGAACCCGGGAAGCCGCTACCCGACTATCTTCCTGTCGCTGATGTCCGACCCGAGCAATGCGCGGCTTTGGGCCATCGGCGGCTCCGCCGCGACGTACTCGGCCATGCGCTTCACGGAGGCCTACGGCTTGTGGTGCCAGCGGGCCTGGGCGAAGTGGCTCGGGGTATGGTCGGGTGCGATCTATATCCCGGTTGAAATGTATGAGGCAGTGGTTCACCCCAGCGCGCTGCATATCGGGCTGGCCATCGCCAATGCGCTGATCGTGGCCTATCTGGCCAACAGCATCAGGCGCGATCCGGCGGGGGCATCAGCGTAGCGGGGAGCGGCCGGCAAAGCGATGCCACGCGGCTATCGCCACGGTGCCGGCCAGGGCCAGGGCCACCATCACCCAGGGATCCACCACGCCGCCACCGCCCCCGCCGCCGGTTTCCGCCCCATTGCCAGCGCCGCTGTTCCCCGCGTTGGCGCTTTCCGCGCTGCCGCCCGGCTCGGTGCTGTTGCCGTGCGCGGCGGCATCGTCGCGCAGGGCGACGTCCACCACCAGCGGGTCGTGGTCGGATGAGCGATAGGCATCGGGCGCATAGAAGGATTGTTGCTGGGCCTCGCTCTTGTGGGCCAGCGGATAGGCCAGCGCGATCGGCTCGTCGGCATTGATATGCCAGTGGCGCGCCRCGAGAATGCGGCTGGCCGCACCGGCATCGGCAAGCGCGTGGTCGATATAGCCGGCCTCGCCTCCGTAGACGTAGCTGTAGGCGCCGCCGCCCGCACTGGCGAAGCGGGCGATCATGTCGGCATAGCCGCGCTCGGCCAGCAGGCGGATCGGGTCTTCCTGCGCGTAGCTGTTGAGGTCGCCGATCACCAGCCGGCCATCGTCCGGCACGCCGGTGGGCGCGGTGCCGAGCCAGTCCGCGATCCGCGCGGCTGCCGCCACCCGCGTGGGGTTCCAGCAACTCTGGCCGTCGCGCTGGTCCGCATTGGCGCCGCGGGCATCRTTGCAGCGCTTGGACTTGAAATGGTTCACCACTACCGTGAGCTTGCGCGGAAGGCCGCGCAGGCGGAAGGTGGCGGCCAGGGGCTGGCGGGTCCGCTGGCCCAGCTCGAGCGTGGCCGGCTTGCCTGCCGGTTCCACGGTGCGGGCGTTGTAGACCAGGGCGACCTTGATGACATCGCGGCCGAGTTGCTCCACGCCGGGGTCGATAAAGCGCCAGTCGGGCCCGAGCTTGTCCGTCAGCCGGCGGATGGCGCTCAGCGCGCCATAGCCGTTGTTCTCGATCTCCATCAGGCCGATCACGTCGGCGTTCAGCCCATGCAGCGCGCTCAGGATCTTGGCTTCCTGCCGGGCAAACTCGGCCGGGGTCCGGGCGCCGCGGTTGTCGGGGTCATCGAAACCCGCGCCCCGGCCGTCGCCGTTGAAATAGTTTTCCACGTTGAATGCGGCAACGCGCAGGTCGGTGCGGGCGGTGCGTACCGGTGCACCCGTGCGCGGGTTGGCGGGCCGGAACACCGGTGGCGGTGCGCCCGGAACGGGCTGCACGCGCCAGCTGCCATGGCGCCGCTCCAGCACGCCCTGCACGTCGGCGACGGTATCGCCGCCGCGCAGCGTATTCGAGGCGCCGAGACCCGGTGCGGGATGGATGACGAGCGGCGGGTTTTGCCGGCTGGAGCCGTCGTCCAGGGTCAGGCGGTTCAAGGCATTGGCGGCGGCCTGGGCGGCGGCGGCTGCGCCCGGCAATGCCACGTTGGTGGGCAGCGGCAGACGGCCATGGCTGAGCACCACGCTGCCGTACCGGCCCAGTTCGAAGGTTTCGCTGACGGTAAGGGTCTGCGGCAACCGCACCAGCATGCCTTCATAGGCCGCCAGCGCGCCCGTGTCGGGCACGGGCAGCGTGACCACGGCGGGGGTGACGGCCTGGGCCGATGCACAGACCGTTGCCTGGCCGGACTGCCTCAGTTGCATCTGGCCGGACCGCTCCTCGACGGTGCCGAGCACGCGGACCAGGTCGCCGGTACGCGCCGCCGCGCGCGGCGCGTGCACGAACAGGCCTTCCGACACGCCGGGGCGGTTCTGGCGCCGGGTGTCGGCCTGCTGCACGAAGTAGCCGCTGAAGCCGCCGGTGCCCGAGTAGTCCGCCGTGACCACGGCCTCCACCGCCACCCTGCGGCCGACGGACGGCGTGCCTTCGCTGGCGTCGCGGAGACTGGCGATCAGCGTGGCCGGCGCGCCGCATTGCGGCGAGACGGCGGCAGGCAGCGTTCGCGGCGATTCGGCATGGCCCACGTCGGCGTGGGCGGACATCGCGATGCATAGCCATGCCAGGCAGGCTGGCATGAGGCGCGGAAGGAAGGGGTTTGGCGGGGACATGGCATGGGCTCGGCGGATTGCGTGGCACGGCGCCAGCCGCTGTCGGGGCGTGGCGCTTGCGTGACCGGGGCGCCCACGGGGCGCATGGACCGGTAACGGCAAGCTTAGGGGGAATGCCGTGCCCGCATGTTGAGAGAAATCTCATATTGACGGCCGGCAGACTCTGCGAGAATGCTGTCTTGTCTTCAACCGAGCCAACGAGATACCGTGACCGTCCGTGCCGTAGTGTTCGATTTTGGTGGCGTGCTGTTCGACTGGAGCCCGGAGTACCTCTATCGCGAGTTGATCCCGGACCCGCAAGAGCGCGCCCGCTTCCTGTCGGAAGTCTGCTCGCCCGCCTGGAATATCCGCCAGGACGCGGGCAGGCCGCTGCGCGAGGCCACCGAGTCGCTGGTGGCCGAGCATCCGGCGCAGGCCGGCCTGATCCGCGCCTTCTATGACCGCTGGCCGCAGATGCTGCGCGGGCCGCTGGCCGACGGCGTGGCGTTGCTGCGGCGCCTGCACGTCGCGCGGGTGCCGCTGTTCGGCCTGACCAACTGGTCCAGCGAGACCTATCCGCACGCCTTGCGCAGTGGCGATTTCCTGTCATTGTTCCGCGATATCCTGGTGTCCGGCGAGGTTGGCATCGCCAAGCCCGACCCGGCCATCTACCGGTTGATGGAGGCGCGCATCGGTGCGCACATRCCGGGAATCGCGGCGCGGGAGCTGCTGTTCATCGATGACAGCGCCGCCAATGTGGCGGCGGCACGGTCCCTGGGCTGGCAGGCCGTGCATCACGTCGGCGCAGGTGAAACCGCCAGCGCGTTGCGCGACGCGGGATTGCGTTTCTAGTCACGCCGCCGCCTGGTTCGTTTCTTGTTGGCGAGCCGGGAGTTTTCATGCGCCAGAGGATTCAGGAGTTCGCCCCATGGCATCCACACCAGAACGTCCCAAGCATTTTTCCATGGTCCGCGAGCTGCATCTCGCCGACCTGTTCACACTCGGCAACGCGGCCTGCGGCATGGCATCGGTGTTCTTCGCCATGTTCTACGTCGCCACGCAGTCGTCCGCCCATTTCATGGCGGCGGCAGCGCTGGCGCCGGCGGCCTTTATCTTCGACGTGCTCGACGGCCGCATCGCGCGCTGGCGGCACCAGCACTCCGCGCTGGGCCGCGAGCTGGATTCGCTCGCGGACATCATCTCGTTCGGGGTCGGCCCGGCAACGCTGGCGTTTGCCGCCGGCATGCGCGGTGGCTGGGACATGGCGGCGCTGGTGTATTTCGTCTGCTGCGGCGTGAGCCGCCTGGCACGTTTCAACGTGACCGCCGAGATCTTGTCCGAGGGCAGCGACAAGGTGGCGTACTTCGAGGGCACGCCAATTCCCACCAGCGTACTGCTGACCGGCGTGCTGGCCTTCTGCGCATGGCAGGGCCGGGTGGGCGATGCGCTCTACGGCGGCGTGTGGGCCATCGGGCCGGCGGACCTGCATCCGCTCGCGCTGCTGTTCGTGCTGTCTGGCTCGCTGATGATCAGCAAGACCTTGCGCATCCCGAAGATCTAGGGGCTGCACGGAGTTTGGCCGGCACGAATTTGCAAGACTGGGGAAAGCGCTTCACGCAGGCGCCGAGGATCCCGCCGGCTGCCATTGCTCCCCGATGGCACGGCCACTCATGGCGGGGTCGCTCACCGAGGGCGCGCCGGTTTCCATGCGCCCGGCACAGCGCCGCGCGTAGCCGGGCAGGGCGGCTACGGTCACGGTGAAGTCGTACCAGCCGCCCGATGCGTCCACTGGCCATGCCAGGGTGCTTCTGGTGCGGGCTGCCACGGTAGTGCTGCGGGCCGCGCCGCTAACGTAGGCGTTGGCAGCCAGCATGAACGTGCAGGGCTGGTCCGCATCGTTGCGCAAGGTGATGCGCAGGCTTTGCGCGGAGATGTCGTAGACGATCCCGATCTCCGGTGCGGGCACTGCGCCCGCGGTCCCGGTGAAATGCCGGTGCCAGCCGTTGGGGCCGAGCACCCACAGGTCATAGCGGCCGCCGTCGGCGCGCGTGTCCCAGTTGCCCGCCAGGCGCTTGCCGGCTTCGACCGTATAGCGGCGCGGCAGGCGCTCCAGGTGCAGCCGGTCGTAGACATGAAACACGGCCCCGGCCCGGCCGCTATTGGTAAAGCTCAGGTGCAGCGCGGCACTGCCGGCATCTGCCAGGGCCTGCGCGTGCAGCGCATAGGGGAGCGCCCGCGAGGGGCGCGTGCCGCCGGCTTGCACGGGCAACTCGGGTAGCGCGGGGATGACCGGTATGCGCGTGCCCTTCAGCGCCCGCGCTCGCGCCGCGCGTGGCGCGGTGGCTGGCAGCGACGCCACGGCGTCGGATTGGTCCGGCGCGGCGAAATCGAACAGCGAGGTGAGATCCCCGCAGACCGCGCGGCGCCACGGCGTGATATTGGGCTCGTGCACGCCGAAGCGGGCTTCGATGAAACGAATCACCGATGTGTGGTCGAACACCTCGGAGTTGACCCAGCCGCCCTTGCTCCACGGCGAGATGGCGATCATCGGCACGCGCATGCCGAGGCCGTACGGGCGATGCAGGTAGCGCGGCAGGTCGTCGGCTTCCACGCCGGTGATCAGCTCGTGGTATTCGCCGCGGGTGTCGGCGGTGGAGGCGCCGGCCAGCGTGGCCTGTGCCGGGTCCGCGTGCCACGCGAGGTACGACGGCACCGCCGGCGGCGGCATATGGTCGAAGAAGCCATCGYTCTCGTCGTACATCAGCAGCAGCACGGTCTTGCTCCAGACCGCCGGGTCGGCCGTCAGCGCGTCGAGCACGGCGGACACATAGGCCGCGCCCTGCGCCGGGCTGGACGGGGAGGGATGCTCGGAGCCCTGCCGCGTGGGGCAGATCCACGACACTTGCGGCAGGCGGCCTTCCAGCACGTCCTGGCGCAGCAGGTCCAGGTTGCGCGTGCCCAGTGCCTTGTCCCTGAGCGCGGCCTGCGCACCCGGCACGCCGCGATAGGCATCCCGGTAGGTCTTGAACCCGACGGTGGCATTGAGCGCGTAGTTGTCGGCCATGTCCTGGTAGATCTGCCAGCTGACGCCGGCGGCTTCGAGCCTTTCGGGATAGGTGGTCCAGGCATAGCCGCCATCGGGCTTGCCGCCGCCGAGCTTGTTGTAGGCGTTGCCGATGGCCGGGCCGTTGCCCTTGCCCAGCGGGTCGTTGGTGCCGCTCCACAGGAAGCAGCGGTTGGTATTGGTGCCGCCGAGAAACGATGCGTGGTAGGCATCCGCCACCGTAAAGGCATTGGCCAGCGCGTACTGGAAGGGCACGTCGCCCTCCTTGAAGTAGCCCATGGCGTGACGCTTCTTGAAGGTGGGCCATTGCTGCATGCAGCCTTGGCCCCAGGCGTCCTGCGTATTCGACCAGGTGTGCGGCGTGCCGGTGACGCGCATGAGTTCGAACACGTGCTCCGTATCGAGATGGAACGGCGCGAGCGTTGCGGGTGCGGCCGGGTCGCTCACGTCGCGCTGGTACCAGACAGTCTTGCCGGCGAGGCCCGGGCCGTCGGCCACCGGTATCGGGAAGCGGTCGGCAAAGCCACGCACGCCCCGCATTGCCCCGAAGTAATGGTCGAAGGCCCGGTCTTCCTGCATCAGCACCACGATGTGCTCGACGTCGCGCAGGCTGCCGGTGCGATGGTTGGCGGGAATGGCGAGCGCCTTGCGGACGGCGGGCGGCAAGAGGGAAAGCGCGCCCGCACCGGCAACGGTGCCGGCCGCCGCGCGCAGGAACTTGCGTCTGTCAGGCATGGAGGAGGGACGTAATGAACGGATCGTGTGGCGCGCAATGCCAAGAACAACACCGGCAAATCCGGCAATGCCGGCGCATCCGCGATCTTAACCCTCCTGGCGTCGGGCGGGGAGGCGCCGCCGTGCCTCCCCTCGTTCGCCTACTGCCGCAGCGACAACCAGATCGCCTTGGGCTCGGTGAAGTTGTCGATGGCGGCGTCTCCGTGTTCACGGCCCAGTCCGGAGTCGCCGGCGCCGCCCCAGGGCAGCCGTACGTCGGTGGGGCCATAGGTGTTGATCCACACGGTGCCGGCCTTCAGGTCTGCGGCTACCTGGTGCACCCGGCCGATGTCGGCGCTCCACACGCCCGCTGCCAGGCTGAATGCGGTGCCATTGGCGATGCGCACGGCGTCGGCTTCGTCCTCGAAGCGGATCACGCTGGCGACCGGGCCGAAGATCTCCTCCTGCGAGACGCGCATTTCGTGCTCGACGTTGGCGAACACGGTGGGCTGCACGAAATAGCCTTTGCCGCCCACGCGCTCGCCGCCAGTCACCGCGATGGCACCCTCGCGCTTGCCGATCTCCACGTAGTCCAGCACGGTCTTCATCTGCGCGGATGAGACCAGCGGTCCCATGGTGGTCTCCGGCGCGGCCGGATCGCCCACGCGGATCGAGGCGGCGCGGGCGGCGAGCTTCTCCACCACCTCGTCGTAGACCTCGCGCTGCGCCAGGATGCGCGAGCCGGCCGAGCACACCTGGCCGGCATTGAAGAAGATGCCGGAGGCGGCCGCGCGCACGGCGGCGTCCACGTTGGCATCGGCAAAGATCAGGTTGGCGGACTTGCCGCCCAGTTCCAGCGTGACGCGCTTGAAGTTGGCGGCGGCGCCCTGCATGATGCCGCGCCCCACGCCGGGCGAGCCGGTGAAGGTCACCTTGTCGATGCCGGGATGCGCCACCAGCGCATTGCCTACCACGCTGCCCTTGCCGGTGACGATATTGAGCACGCCGGGCGGCAGGCCGGCTTCCAGCGCCAGTTCGCCGACGCGCAGCGCGGTCAGCGGCGTGATCTCGGCGGGTTTGACAATGAGGGTGCAGCCGCAGGCCAGCGCCGGCGCGATTTTCCACATGCCGATCATCAGCGGGAAGTTCCACGGCACGATGGCGGCGACCACGCCGACCGGCTCGCGCACGGTGTAGGTCAGCGCGCCGGGGCGGGTCGGTACCACCTGGCCGTTGATCTTGTCGSMCCAGCCGGCGTAGTAGCGCACGGTRTCGATSRCSGCCGGCAYGTCCTGGCGCCGCACGSCGGCCAGCGGYTTGCCGGCATCCAGGCTCTCGAGCGCGATCAGTTCCTCCTGATGGGCTTCGAGTAGTTCGGCAAAGCGGTACAGGATGCGGCCGCGCTCGGCTGCGCGCAGGCCGTTCCAGACCTTGAGCGCGGCGCGCGCGGCGGTCACCGCCAAGTCCACGTCGGCGGCGCTGCCCTGGGCGACCAGGGCGATCGGCTGCTCCGTGGCAGGGTTGATATCGGTGGAATACTCTCCGGTGCCGGGTGGCAGGCGCTTGCCGTCGATCAGCAAGTCGTGTCTTGGCAGTTCGGGCTGCGTGCTCATGGTGGCTCCTCGCTAGGATCGGTGAAACCTGGCGGCACGTTGGCGAGAAAGCGATGCGGCTTGCTGATGGCGCCCGTGCCGACTGTCACGATGCAGTTTGGGTGGGCACTGGCTCTAAGTCCAATTAATAGGACGGATCAATTAATACGAAAATCGCATG
Organism: Cupriavidus sp. 05T313; assembly: GCF_056396665.1. Classification (NCBI taxonomy): domain Bacteria; kingdom Pseudomonadati; phylum Pseudomonadota; class Betaproteobacteria; order Burkholderiales; family Burkholderiaceae; genus Cupriavidus; species Cupriavidus sp. 05T313. The sequence goes on from NZ_JBFTLX010000037.1 coordinate 27,093, forward strand.
AATGAGGGGGCGAGGGGCGCTGGCGAGCCGCTCAGGCCCCTCAGCGCCCGGCACGCGCCATGCGGTCCGCGCCATTGCCGGCGGCGGAGCGGGGGATATCCTGGCGCCAGCCCGCATCGCGCAGCAGGGCGGTCATGGCGGTATGCAACTGTTGCGCCACTACGGGCTTGTGCAGCAGTGCGGCGCCGCCGGCATGCACGCTGCGCAGGCGATCCGGGGCGGTATCGCCGGTAATGATGACGGTGGGCAGGGCGTGGCCCAGCCGCTCGCGGATCGCCATCATCGCTTCCTGGCCAGTGCGCTCGCCGCGCAGGCGGTAGTCCGCCAGCAACAGGTCGGGTCTGAAGGTGTCAAGCGCCGCCAGCGCTTCTTCCTCGGATTCCAGCGCCAGGCAAACGGCTTGCCAACTCTCCAGCAGCGCCCTCATGGCGATGCGGATCTCCTGGTCGTCGTCGATCACCAGCACGCGCAGCCCGCGCAGACCGGGCCTTTGGTGCAAGCTGGCGGCGGGTGTCTCGGCACGGTCTTCGGTCACGGGCAGGGCGAAGCGGAACACCGAGCCGCGGCCGGGCCGCGAATTCAGCAGGATCCGGGTAGACATGGTGCGGGCCAGTCCTTCCACGATGGCCAGGCCGAGCCCCAGGCCTTTGCGCTGGTCACGCTCCGGGTTGCCCAACTGGTGGAACTCCTTGAAGATGGCGCGATGCTGGGACGCGGGGATGCCGGCGCCGGTGTCCCAGACCTCGAGCACCATGCTCTTGCCCCGGCGGCGGCATGCCACCAGCACGCCGCCCTGGCTGGTGTAGCGGATGGCGTTGGCGATCAGGTTGCGCAGGATCAGCTCGACCAGCGTCGGATCTGCAAACACGGTGGCGGTGGTATCCCGGGTGCGGTAGAACAGGCCGCGCCCGTCGGCCTGCGGYGCAAACTCGTTCTCCAGCTTGTACAGCAACGGCTGCAGGAGGAACGCGCGCGGCCGGGCGGTGATCACGCCGGCGTCCACCTTGGAAAAATCCAGCAGCGTGTTGAGCATCTCGCGCGCGGCACAGGAGGCGGCCTCGATGTGCGTAAGCAACTGGCGCTGCTTGTCGGTGAGATCGGACCGGCCCAGCGTGACCACGAACAGGCCGAGCGCGTGCAGCGGTTGGCGCAGGTCATGGCTGGCCGAGGCCAGGAATACGGATTTGGCGCGGTTGGCTTCCTCTGCCTCGCGCTGTGCGTTTTCCGCGCGGGCGGTCTGCTCGCGCAATTGCGAGATCAGTTCCACGTTGGCAAAGCGCAGCGCGATGCCGTGGCGCGCCACGCGCGCGTAGTTGCGCGCGAAGATCATGAGCACAACGAGATAGAGCGGCGTGCCGAGGAACATGGCCAGATAGGCGGCATCGCCGGTGGCGATGAAGACCGCCCAGACCGGCACGATGGCCGGCACGAAGAAGCCCACGGCGACCGGCAGGCAGGCGGAGAACACCGCCAGCGCGGCCGCGCTCATGCCGGCGATCAGCGACAGGATGCAGATCACCGTCGCGGGCGACTTCACATCCATGTATAGCCATGCCGCCAGCCCCCAGAGCGCGCCGATCAGTGTCAGCAAGGCCGTCATGGCACGGGCGTAAAGACCCGCTTTGGCTTGGCTCGTGCGCTCGGGCAGCCTGCGCCGCCCAAAGTGCCCGGCGGCGCAGGCCAGGCCCATGGCGAGGGCCCACGGGAAGGCGCCGGGATGCCCGCCGCCCAGCGCCAGCCCGAGGGCCAGGATGAAGGCCGCCAGCGCACAGCCCAACATGGCGATGCCGAAGCTCTGGTCGATCAGTTCCATTTCCGCGGCCAGCAGGCGCGGTTCGTCGAAGCGGGGGATGAGCAAGGCCATGACCTACCTGCCTGTCTGCACCAGGCCGCGGCGCTGCGCCTCGAGCACCGCCTCCACCCGGCTGACTACGCCGAGGTGATCGAGAATGGCCGCCACGTGAACCCGGACGGTGTTCTCGGAGAGGCCCAGATGGTGGGCAATGATCTTGTTCGAGCGGCCCTGGCTGAGTTGCTCCAGCACTTCAAGCTGGCGCGGCGTGAGCGAGCTGGACTGGTATGCGATGCCGTTGGCCGTGCCGTTTGGCGTGCCGTCCGGATTGTCGTGGCTCTCGCCGGTCGGGTCCGGAATGAAGTAGGTGTCGCCCTGCTGGCAGGCGGCGATGGCTATCTCGATCTGGACGCTGTCCGCGGATTTCGGCAGGAAGCCGGCAATCTCCTTGCGTACCTCGGCCGGGATGGTCTCCAGCCCGGAGGTGCCGGAAACGATCAGGATGCGCGCAACGGGAAAATGGCGGCGCAACACCTTGACGCCTTCGATGCCGTTGAGGCCGGGCATCTGGATGTCGAGCAGGATGATATCCACGGTGGCGCCGCGATGCGTCTCCACCGCGCCCATGACGGAACCCGCCTCGATGATGCTTGCCACGCTTGGGCTGTCAGCCAGCACCAAGCGCAGGCCGGTGCGGAACAGTGTGTGGTCGTCGATCAGCAGCAGGTGGGCGTTGAGCATGGTAGGAAGTTGGACGGCGGCCGGCGCGCCGGCAGCGGCCGCTGGAACCACGGTAATGCGAAAGGAGCGCCGGTTCAAAGCGATCGTCAAGGGCGAATTGGACTAGATTATTGCAGTGTTGTCCATTTCCCCACTAAAGAGGGGATACGCAATGCAGAGCCCGGCTTGTGTTCCGGGGCGGCCGTGCCGCGCCGTGCGCGCCCACGCGGTTTCCGGGATGTGGCCGGAAGGCACACTGGGGACTGCCTGCGCGACGCATGGCGGCCTTCTAGTCCGGAAAGATTATTTCACTCGCGGCCGCGGGGTGTCACCATACGGACGTGGGCGATTTCCGCGACTTGCCCATACCACTTTATTACCCACATCCACCCGGCTGTGGGTTTTTTTTGTCCGGCCGCCGCTCAGTCGATCAGTTTGCCGGCGGCATCGAAGAAGGGGTGGTCGGCACCGAATGCGCCGATGACCGCCGCATGGCTCACCAGCCCATGCAAGGAATGCCACCAGTGCAGCAGGTAGCCGGGCGGCTCCATGCGAAAGCGCGAAGCGGCCTGCGGGTCGAGGTCCAGCGTGACCTGATGCGCGGGCCCCGGCGCCGTCATGGCCACCGTGCCGCCGAAGCGGCACGTGATGTGCCGGTGCAAATGGCCGCACAGCACACGCTCCACCTGCGGATGCCGGCGCACCACCGCCTCCAGCAGTCCGGCGCCGGCCAGGCCCTGCTGATCCATGTGGCCGATGCCGGTGTGGAAGGGCGGATGATGGAGCATCAACAGCGTGGGCCGGTCCGGCTCGGCCGCCAGCGTGGCTTCGAGCCATGGCAGCGCGGCGGGATCGACCCGGCCGCCAGGCTTGCCCGGCACCGTGCAGTCGAAGGCAACCAGGCGCAACGGGCCGGCTTCCACGCTGTAGTGGATGGGCGCATCGCCATCGCCGGCGGCGAACAGGTAATCGTGATCCGCGAAGACACGGCGCAAGGTAGCCCGGTGGTCATGGTTGCCCGGCAGCAGCCGTACCGGCATCGGCAGGCCTTGCAGGATGCCACGCAGGAAGCGGTATTCCGCCTCGGTGCCGAAGTCGACGAGATCCCCGGTGATGACGACCGAATCCGGCCGCTGTGGCGCGTCCAGCAACGTGTCGATGCAGCGCTGCAGCGCGCCGGCGGTGTCCACCATGCGGTAGGACAGCTTGCCGCCGGCCTTGATGTGCAGGTCGGTGATGTGGGCGAGCAGGTAGGTGCCGGCCGGATCGCCGGGGTTGCCCGGATTGCCCGGAGTGCTGGTCAGGGAGTTCATGCTGCGAGCGCTTCGGAAAGCGTGATCAGGTGGCCGGTATCAAGGCGCAGGCCGACGCGGTCGCCCGCATGCCAGGCATCGCGCCGGGTGGTGTCGACGACCAGCGGCGCCGGTGCGCCAACGTCGACCAGCAAGCGCGTGTAGTTGCCCAGGAACAGCGCGGTGACGACCGAGCCGCCCAGGTGCGCCTCCTCGGCCCGGGCCAGCGCCACGTCCTCGGGGCGGAACAAGAGTTCGGCGCGGGCCGGCTGCGCGGCGCCCGCTGCGTTGTCCTGGCGCGGCACCAGACCACCCGGCACACGCCAGGCACCGGCTTCCGGCACCGCCGGCAAGCGGTTCATGGTGCCGATGAAATCCGCCACGAAGGCATTGGCCGGCGCCCGGTAGATCTGCTGCGGCGTGCCGGTCTGGGCAATGCGGCCGCGGTCCATCACGATGATGCGGTCRCCAAGCGCCATCGCCTCGGCCTGGTCGTGGGTGACATAGACGGCGGTGATATGCAGGCTGCGCAGCAACTGGTTGATGTCGGCGCGCAGCGCATCGCGCAGCTTGGCATCCAGCGCGGTCAGCGGTTCGTCGAGCAGCAGCACGCGCGGCTGTACCGCGATGGCGCGGGCCAGCGCCACGCGCTGGCGCTGGCCGCCGGAGAGCTGGTCGATGCGGCGCTCGGCGAAGGGCCCGAGCTGCATCATGGACAGCATCTCGTCCACCCGGCGGCGGCGCGCGGCGGGATCGGTCCGGCGCACGCGCAGGCCATAGGCAATGTTCTCCGCCACGGTCATGTTGGGAAACAGCGCATAGCTCTGGAACACCATGCCCACGCCGCGCTGCTCGATCGGCAGGGGCGTCACATCGCTATCGCCAAACATGACCACGCCGCCGGGATCGGGGAATTCCAGCCCGGCGATGATGCGCAGCGTGGTGGTCTTGCCGCAGCCGGAAGGACCAAGCAGGACCGCGGTTTCGCCGGCGCCGATGTCGAGGTCGAGGGGTTGCAGCGCCAGCGTACCGTCGGCGAAGGTCTTGCCGCAGTGGCGCAGGGTGATGGGGGTCGGTTCATGCATGGCGGGCCTCGGATGGGGAAAGCGGATCGGTGCCGGAGATCGCCCCGGCGCCGCCGCTGTCGGCAAGCGGCTGGTGCTTGCGGGCGCGCGCGCCGAGCGCGGAGAGGCCCTGCATCAGCACCAGCAGCGGAATGATCATGAAGAAGAACACGATGGTGTAGGCCGAGCCGATCTCCAGCCGCATCGATGCATAGCTATCGGCCAGACCCACGGGCAATGTCTGCGTGGTGGGCGTATGCAGCATCCAGGTCAGGTTGAACTCACCCACCGAGAGCGTTACCACCATCAGCGCTCCGGCCAGGATGCCCTGGCGGCAGTTGGGCAGCACCACCGTAAAGAAGCGCTGCAGCCGGCTCGCGCCCAGGCTGGCGGCGGCGTCTTCCAGCGTGCGGATATCGATGGCCGACATGATGGCCAGCACCGAGCGCACCATGAACGGCAGCGTGAACAGGACGTGGCCCACCAGGATGAATACCCAGCTGGTGCGGAACGCCTGCCAGCCGCCATAGAGCAGGATCAGGCCGAGGGCGGTAGCCAGGCCCGGCACTGCCACCGGCAGCATCAGCAGCTCTTCGATCAGGCGCGTGATGCGGCCGCGCCGCAGCGCCATGTAGTAGGCCGCCGGCACGCCCAGCACCAGCGTGCAGGCAAGGCAGGCCAGTGCGATGCCCAGCGACAGGAAGATGGTATTGCGGTAGAGCGACCATACCTCCGCCAGCCAGCGCGTGGTCAGGCCGCTGGCTATGCCAATGAAGATATTGTTGGTCAGGCCGGCCAGCACCGACATCACCACCGGGACCACCATGAAGAGGCAAACCAGGAGCGTGAGCGCGAGTTGCAGCCAGTAAGCGTTGCCGCGGCGGGAAGTCGTAGTCATGGCAATCCTCATGCGGTGGCGGCGACGGCGTCGCCCGAGAACCAGCGCGCCAGCGCCAGCAAGGCCCAGGTGACCGTGCCGAGCAGTACGGACAGGGCTGCGGCCATGCCGAAGTTGGCGTAGTTGGTGAACTCGTTGTAGATGGTGAGCGGCAGTACATCGAGCTGCGTCGCCAGCGTGAAGGCGGTGCCGAAAGCGCCCATGCTTGTGGCGAAGCAGATCGCGCCGCTGGAGATCATGGCGGGCATCAGGGCGGGCAGCATGACGTCGCGCACCACGCGCCAGCGGCCTGCGCCGAGCGAGCGCGCGGCTTCTTCCAGGGAGGCGTCGAGCTTGGCTACCGCGGCCATCACGGTCAGGATGACGCGGGGGATGGAGAAGTACAGGTAGCCGACGAACAGGCCGGTGAGGCCGTAGGCGAAGGTCCAGCGGTCGCCGGCTAGCCAGTCGCCTGCCATGGCCAGCAGGCCGTTGCGGCCGCCCAGCATGATGACCATGAAGCCGATGACTACGCCGGGGAAGGCTAGCGGGAAGGTCAGCATGGCTACCAGCAGCGCTTTGCCGGGGACGGCGTTGCGTTGGAGGAAGGTGCCGGTGATGCCGGCGATGATCAGGGTTGCCAGGGTTACGGTTGCCGAGAGCAGTACCGTTACCATCAGGCTGTGAAGATAGCGTTGGCTTGAGATTACGGTCCAGTAGACGCTTGCGCCTTTTTCTCCGGTGATGCTGATGGCCAGGAGTTTTGCCATTGGGAGGCAGAAGAAGGCGGTGAAGAGGATTAGGGCCGGGAGGGCGAAGAGGAGGAGGGGGGGGCTTTGTTTGGGCATGGTTGGGGATGCTCCCGGGGTTTGAAAATCAACTTCAACTTCCAAGGCTTAAAACCTTAAAGTCAAAGGCGGTTTCACCCCCCTGCGGGGGGCGACCTACTTTCTTGTCTTGCCAAGAAAGTAGGCAAAGAAGGCGCGCCGGATGGGGCGACACCCCCTCGGGATCCGRCGAAAAGAGCGGCCGGGRCCCAAACTCGCATCGCCTTAAGGCGATACTCAAACATGGGTCCCTCTTTTCCGCTCTTTTCGCCGGATCCCGAGGCGCCCCATACGGCCTGGTACACCTTGACGGCTCGCTTCGCATCGCGYTGRGGTGTGGACCGCCCTTGGGGGCGCTCCACACGGCTACACCCTGCGAGGTTTGAATCGACTTGCTCCCCTCTCCCGCTTGCGGGAGAGGGCGGGCGCAGGCAAAGCGATGGCGATGCAACCAACTCAGCCTGCCTCATCAAGCATCGTAGGGCCATCGCGCGAGCAGCCATCCGCTCATCGGACCTCCTTCAAATACTGGTCGCTAAACCCTTTCTGCGCTTCCGCCATCTTGCCGAAATCCACGGGCTTGGCGCGCGCATAGTCCGCCGCGGGCAGGAACCTGGCTTGCACTTCGCTGGGTATCGCGGCGCTGCGCACCGGCCGCAGATAGGCGTTGGCCCATAGCGCCTGTCCGGCATCGGACAGGACGAAATCAAGCACCTTCTTGCCTTCGGCTTCGTGCGGGGCCTTGTTCACCAGGCTCATCACGTAGGGCACCACTACCGTGCCTTCCTTGGGGATCACGAAGGCCACGTTGGATTTGTCCTTGTAGCGTGCGCGATAGGCATTGAAGTCGTAATCGAGCAGGATCGGGATCTCGCCGGAGAGCACGCGGGCATAGGCGGTCTGCTTGGGCACGATGGGCTGGTTCTTCTGCAGGTCGCGGAAGTATTTGAAGGCGGGGCCGAAGTTGTCCATCGAGCCGCCCAGGGCCTGGTTGATGGCGACGGCGCCGACGTAGCCGACGAAGGCGCTGGCGGGGTCGAGGTAGCCGATCAGGCCTTTGTATTCGGGTTTGAGCAGGTCGGCCCAGGATTGCGGCACGGGCTTGCCGCGCAGGGCGTCGACGTTGACCATGAAGCCGAGCGTGCCCGAGTGGATGGCGAACCAGTTGCCTTGCGGGTCTTTCAGGCCGTCGGGGATGTCGTTCCAGTGGGCCGGCTTGTAGGCGGCGGTGACGCCGTCTTTCTTGGCCTGGATGCCAAAGGTCACGCCGTAATAGACCACGTCGGCGACCGGGCTGCCTTTCTCCGCGACGAGTTGCGCGAGCGACTGGCCGGAGTTCTTGTTGTCGTGCGGCACCGTGACGCCGGTCTTTTCCTTGATGGCGCGGATCTGCGAGGCCCAGTCGGCCCATTCGGGCGGGCAGTTGTAGCAGATCGCGGTTTGCGCTGCCACGCCCTGGCTGAAGGCGGCGGCGCCGAGTGCGATGGCGATCCAGCGTAGCGGCTTGGGCCAGGTACGGCTTGCTTGCATGGTGAACTCCTTGAGTAGCGGACTGGGGCTGGGAAAAGCGGGTGGAAGACGGTTCATGCCGGCGCGGCGACGGTGCCGCCCAGGCGCAGGGTGTGTGGCAACAGGGTGATGCGTCCGGGCCTGGCGCCGTCCTGCTTGCCGGTGCCGGACGGCGCGAAGCGCGCAAGCAGACGCGCGACGGCGCGCTCGCCGATTTCGGTATTGGGTTGGACCACCGATGCCAGTGCCGGCTCCACCAGCGCGCCGAGCGCAATGCCGTCGTAGCCGAGCACGGAGATGTCGCGCGGCACGCGCAGGCCGAGCCGTTTCAGGTCCGAGATCACGCCGATCGCGAGCAGGTCATTGGTGCAGAAGAAGGCGGTCGGCGCGTCCGGCCCCACGGCCAGCGCGCGGATCTGTTCGGCGTTGCTGGCCGTGTGGGTGGGCAGGCATGCCGGTGGCGCGGGTTCCAGGCCGTGCGCCCGCATGGCGTCGCGGTAGCCGTCGAAGCGCTGGCGGGCACGGTCGGATGCGATGAAGGCGCCGGATACCACGCGGATGCGGCGGTGCCCGGCGGCGATCAGCGCTTCCACGCCTTCGCGGGCGCTGGCGCGGTTGTCTACCGAGACGGAATGGCGCTGGCTGCGGGCGGCAGCCTGGTTGTAGGTCAGCACGTAGGGCACACCTTCCGCGTCGAGCTGGTCGAGCACGGCGCTGCGGGCGGCATCGGCCACGGTCAGCACCATGCCGTCCACGCGGTGGCGCAGCAGGTATTCGATGCGTTCGCGCTCGCGCGCCGGGTCGTAGGCGCTGGTCACCAGCATCAGCGAGTAGCCGGCGGCCAGCGCTGCGTCTTCGATACCGCGCCAGCATTCGGCGAACACGGCGTTCTCCAGTGTCGGCAGCATCACGCCAATCATGCGGCTTTGCTGCGCGCGCAGTTTGCTGCCAAGCAGGTTGGGGCGGAAGCTGAGTTTCCGCGCTGCGTCCAGCACGCGCTGCACCGTGCCTTCGCGCACCAGCGCCGGGCTGTTGAACGCGCGGGACGCGGTGGCCAGCGAGACGCCGGCCGTCTGCGCCACGTCAGCCAGGGTGGCGGCGTCGGGCAGGGTGGGCGATCGGTCCTGGTTGCGCTTCACGTGTGTCGTTCCGGTCTCGGTTAGCGAAGAAGGCATGGCGGCAGAAATGAAAACGTTTTCATTCAAGCTGCAAAAAAATCGGGTAGCAAGCTCTTTTGCTGCTGCGGCGCATTAGTAAATTTGCGCTGCAGCAAGGCCTGACCCGGTACAGGGCGAATTCTGGCGATGCTGCATGACAGCACGATGACAGGCCCGCGTCCACGCTCCCGGAGCCGGGTAGCCTGAACCTGCCAGCGGCCGCAGAATGTGCGAGAAGCCGGACGGCACAAAGCACTTGAAACTCCCGCGCAATCTTATTAACATGTTAAGTACAGGCGGCGCCAACGGGCGATCCGCCACGACGATCCGCAAGCCGGGCAATGCAATGGCCGGGCGCAGAGCGGGCGCAACCAGACAGGAGCACGATGCGACAAGCCAGAATCGCTGCCGGCGGCCGGCCGGTGCGGGCAATGCCGGTGGACGAAGCCACCTTGCTGCCGTGGGACGGGGCGCGCGCCCTGCGTGAAGACGAGTTCATGTGGCAGCCCGCCATCACCGGCACGGTCTACGGCACGCTGCTGAATTTCAAGGGCGCGCTCGCGGCCCTGGGCGACAGCGTCAACGCTGCGCCGTACCAGGCGCCTCCGGCCGGACCCATCCTCTACATCAAGCCCGCCAATACACTGGCCGCCCACGGCAGCGACGTAGCGCTGCCGCCGGGGCAGGACACGCTGGAGATCGGCGCCGCGCTGGGCATCGTGATCGGCTGCCGCGCCACGCGCGTCGATGCGGCGCGGGCCGCGGACTATATCGCCGGCTACACGGTGGTGTCGGACGTCAGCGTGCCGCATGCCAGCTACTACCGCCCGGCGGTGCGCCACAAGTGCCGCGACGGCTATTGCCCGATCGGCCCGTGGGTGACCGCGCGCGAGCAAGCGGGGAACCCCGATACGCTCATGATGGTAGTGCGCATCAACGGCGAGGAACGCCAGCGCAATCACACCGGCAACCTGCTGCGCCCGGTGGCGCAATTGCTGGCCGATGTCACCGCCTTCATGTCGCTCGAAGCCGGCGATGTGCTGCTGGCGGGCGTGCCGGAAGGCGCGCCGCTGGCGCGTGCCGGCGACACCGTGGAGATCGAGATCGAAGGCGTAGGGTGCCTGCGGCACAGGGTCGTGGCAGCCATTGGGGAGACCGCATGAGAACCGCACGCGTGGCCTTCGATGGCCTGATCCATAGCGCGCAACCGGTGGGCGAGGGCGCACTGCGCCTCGACGATGGCCGTGTGGTCAGCGAGGACGCGGTGACGTGGCTGCCTCCGCTGGCGCCGCGCACCACGTTCGCGCTCGGCCTGAACTATGCCGACCATGCACGCGAACTCGCCTTCAAGGCGCCGGAAGAACCGCTGGTCTTCCTCAAGGGGCCGGGCGCGTTCATCGGCCACCGCGCCCACACCATCCGGCCCGAAGGCGTGAAGTACATGCACTACGAGTGCGAGCTGGCGGTGGTGATCGGCAGCACCGCACGCGGCGTCAAGGCGGCGCAAGCCTACGACTACGTGCGCGGCTACACAGTGGCGAATGACTACGCCATCCGCGACTACCTGGAAAACTACTACCGCCCCAACCTGCGGGTGAAGAACCGCGACACCTGCACCCCGCTCGGACCCTGGCTGGTCGATCGCGACGACGTGCCGGACCCGATGTACCTGGCGTTGCGCACC
>NZ_JBFTLX010000038.1:0-55687 GCF_056396665.1 Cupriavidus sp. 05T313
CACCAGTGTTTCGTCGGAATTCAATTCCAGCGGGGCCTTCCGCGAGAGATCGAGCGGAGCGCAACCAACGAGCGCCCAGGCACTCAGGGTCACCAGCATTTTCTTTAGCATCTCAGTTCCTTGTTCTCATTCTTCCGGTACCAGTTCCGCATCAGCGCGGCCGTGTGTCACCGACCGTTTGAATAGGCGCTTTCGCTTTGACGATCGGTGTTTCCAGGACACGGAAGGCGTCAAACAGCGCGCGGTATTTGCCGCCCGGGTTGGTAATCAGTTCGGTGTGGTGCCCTTGCTCGACCAGTTGCCCGTTACCCAGCACCAGGATGCGATCCGCCAGCCGCAGCGTGGAGAGCCGGTGCGCAACGATGAACACGGTGCGACCGGCACAGATCTTCTCCGGGTTGTCGTGAATGACTCGCTCGGATTCGTAGCCGAGGCTGGCGGTCGCCTCATCGAGCAGGAGCAGGCGCGGATTGGTGGCCAGCGCCCTGGCAATGGCTGCGGGCGCGCTGGCCGCCCGAGAGCAGACTGCCGCGTACACCGACGACAGTGTTGTAGCCCTGCGGGTTGAAGAGTCCGCCAGGGAGCATCCAAAGAAATCAGCGATGACTTTGGATGGCGGCAGCGTATCAAGCCCGTACCCAGCTTCGTTTGGGAAATTTCGGAATCTGTTGCGGATTCATCCGGTATTGCTTCTGGTGTGCCCGTCTCGCGATCGGGTTCTTGCCAGTTCCGATTGCGCAAACGGTGGCACGATCCTCGTCGATGGTTCCGGATGCGGACTCCTGCGGCGCGCCGGCATTCAGCGTGGAACGATGGCGGAAGTGGCTCGGGCAGCGGCCGGGCCGGGGCTGCCCGGCTGGCCGGAGTGCAGCCGGCGCGGGCGCGCTATGGCTTGATGATGCCGGCGGACGCGGCTTTGACGACAGCTTCGATGCGGGTGGCGACGCCCAGTTTCTGGCGCGCATTGTCGATATGGAAGTCCACCGTGCGTTTGGACAGGCCCAGGATGGTGGCGATCTCTCCCGAGGTCTTGCCGCGTGCGGACCACACCAGTGCCTCCACTTCCCGCTCGCTGAGCTGCACGGCCGGCAAGCCCGGCCGCGTGCGCGCCACCCGGGCAAGGCGGGCTTCGACGATGCTCGTCAGGATGTCGAAATCGACCGGCTTGGTCACATAGTCGTCGGCCCCGAGCCTGCGGCCCTTGAGTTCGGCTTCGCGCTGGGCCAGCGCCGTGAGGAACACAAAGGGCATGTCGGCGAAGCGCGGCGCCAGCGAAGTGATCTTTTCGAGCAGTTCGAAGCCCGTCATCACTGGCATACTCACGTCGCAAAGGACGAGATCCGGCGTGTCCCGCAGGATGGCGGCAAGGCCTTGTTGGCCGTCGTGCGCGGTGCTGACGGCAAAGCCCCGTTCGATCAGTTCTTCGGCAATCAGGGCGGCCGTTTCGGCATCGTCCTCGATGCAGAGGATCTTCCGGCGGGCATCGTTCATGGTGGTCCTTGGTAGCGCCGGCGGGGAGGGACTTCCGGCAGGCCGTCGGGACGCACGGCACGCCCCGCGCACAGCGTAGCGAAATTCAGGATAAAAGTCTTATGAATCACTCAATTCGCCCGGCGCCCGCCAGCCGGCGGGTGCGCCGCGGTTTGGGGCGGCGCCTGGTCGGGCTGCCTGATTCGGTGCCGATGCTCAGGCCGATCCGCGTGCGGCTGTCGCTCGTCTTCGTGTTGTTCCTGCTCCTGGTGGTGGGCGTGGGGCTGTTCGGCATCAACCGGCTGAGCAACTTTCATAGCGTGTCCGCGCAGATCAGCGGCCGCTGGCTGCAGAGCAACCGCATCCTGGGCGACCTTAATAATTATATTTCCGACTACCGCGCCTTCGAAGGCGATGCGCTGATCGCGACTTCGCGCGCTGACCTGCGCGCGGCCGAAGGGCAGATCGGCAAGCTGGACGATGTGATCAAGGAGGTCGAGGCCCGCTACGGCAAGATCGAGCATGAGCCGGCGGAGCTGGAGCTCTACCAGCAGTTCATGGCGCAGTGGTCCGCTTACCGTCAACTGGTCGACCGCGTGGTGTCGCTGGCCCACCAGAAGGACACGACGCAAGCCGTGGCGCTCTACCGCGGCGAGTCGCGCCACGCTTTCGAGCAGGCCAACGGCACGCTGGGCGTGCTGACGGAGCGCAATGTCGTCGGCGCCGCGCAGGCCACCGCGCGTGAAGCCGATGCCTACCACGAGGCCCGCCGGCTGATCGCCGGCGCCATCCTGGTGTCGGGCTTCCTGGTGATCGCGGCCGTGGCCTATCTGGTGCGGGCGGTATCCAATCCCATCGCGGCGCTTGTCGAGCGCATGCACCGCATCACCGACAACGATCCGCACGTCGATATCCCGGGTGCCGGGCGCAAGGACGAGATTGGCGAGATTGCCCGCGCGGTGGTGCGCTTCCGGGACAATACGATCGAGCTGGAGCGCAGCAAGGCGGCGCTGGCCGCTCAGACCACGATGCTGCGGGACACGCTGGAGAACGAGCGGCGCCTGGCGGTGCTGCAGCGCAATTTCGTCTCCATGGCCTCGCATGAGTTCCGCACGCCGCTAAACGTGATCGATGGCCACGCGCAGCGGCTCATGCGCATGAAGGATGCGCCCTCCGCCGACGTTCTCGCCGAGCGCTGCGGGCGCATCCGCGTGGCCGTGCGACGCATGACCAATCTCATCGACCACTTGCTCGACTCCTCGCAGTTGCTCGATGGCGGGCGCCTTGCCACGCTGCAGGGCGTTGATTTTTCGTTGGCGCTGCTGGTGCATGAGGTGTGCGAGATGCACCGGGAGAGCTCTCCCGCGGCCGTGATCGAGGAAACCATCGAACCCGGCGTTGGCGAGATTTTCCACGGCGACGCCAAGCTGCTGTTCCAGGCAATCAGCAACCTGGTCGGCAACGCGATCAAGTACTCGCCGGCGGGCGTCCCGGTTGCCGTGCGGCTATCCGCGGACACGGAGGCGATCAGCGTCTCCGTGTCCGATCGCGGCATGGGCATTCCCGACAAGGACCGCGCCCAGATCTTCGAGCGCTTTGTGCGCGGCGGCAACGTCGCCGGCACGGCAGGCGCGGGCGTTGGCCTGTACCTGGTCAAGCTGGCGGTCGACCTGCACGGTGGCGAGGTGGTGGTTACCAGCAAGGAGGGGCAGGGCTCGTGCTTCGCGGTCCGCCTGCCGCGCGCCGCCGCGGGCTGAAGGCAGCGCTTATTCCGCCGCCGCCATGGCACCCGCATCGCTTTCGACGCGGGGACCGACCCCTGGGCGGACCTGGAGCATGGCGAACACGCCCAGCGCGGTCGCGACCGAAGTGGCGATGAACATCGACGAGTAGCCGTAGCGTGCCGACAGGATGCCGGCCAGCGTGGGCGCCAGCACCGCCGCGATGTTGGCGATGAAATGCATGATGCCGCTGAAGGTGCCGACGCGCGACGGCGCGGTATCGATCACCACGGCCCAGTAGACAGAGTTCGGCAGCGCGTTCAGTGCATTGCCCAGCGTCATCAGCGCAATGACGGTCCACACGCTATGCGCCTGCGACACCATCAGGAAGCACAGCGTCGTCAGCAACAGCGAGCCGGCGGCAAACCAGCTCCTGGCAATCACCAGTTTGCCCGTGCGCTTGAGCAGCCAGTCCGAGATGCGGCCGCCAAGCAGTACCGTAAAGCACGCGCCAACCCAGGGAATCATCCCGATGTACCAGAGCGAGGAGAGCGTGAAGTTGAACTCGTCGTGAAGGTATTTCGGTGTCCACGTCAGCAGCATGAAGTTGACGTAAATAAAGGAGAAGTAGCCGATGGCGTTGAATACCAGCGTCCGGCTTTTGAAGAACGCCCACCACGGCAATGCGGCACTGGCGTTCGCGGTCTCCTTGGGGGCGGCTCCGCGGCCCGCCTGGATCAGGGCGAGTTCCGCCGCATTCACCTTCGGATGATCCTCGGGCCGGTTGGTGTACACGCGCGAGAACAGGGCAATCAGGACCAGGCCCAGGACGCCAAGCACCACATACATGGCGCGCCAGCTATCGGTGAGCAGCAGCAGGCCGACCGCTACCGGGGCGGTGAGCAGCGCGCCCAGCGGCGTGCTCAACAGGCCGATGGACACCGCGAAGCCGCGCTCCGCCGGCGATGCCCATGCCGACATGGTCTTGTTGATGATGGAGTACGCGGGTCCCTCGGAGAAGCCAAAGAGGATGCGCACCATGGCGAACCCGCTCAGCGCCGAGCCGCCGAAAACCGCAAGGCCGATGTCGCCGGCCCAGACCATGCAGATGGCAAACAGCGACCACGCCACGCCCGCGATCACCCACACCCGCTTCGCGCCGAGACGGTCCGCCAGCGCGCCGCCGATCAGCGCGCCAAACATATAGCCATAGCCGAAGTAGCCCAGCACGGCGCCCCAGCCGGCGCGGTCGAAGCCGTACTCGCCGATGATCTGCCCGGCGGAATACGCAATGGCGCCGCGGTCGATGTAGTTGACCAGGGCAATCACGACGATCAGGAAGAAGATGGTGAAGCGGTACCTGCTTGGCGGCGGGTGTTGGTGCATCGGGCGTCTCCGTAACGGTTGAGCGGGGTGAGGGGATCTGCAATTGTTTTGCAAATTGTATAGTATATATAATGCACAATGCATACTTCAACGCTACGGGAAAACCATATGTCGCGCCCATCAGTTGCCATCGCCTCCCTTGGGGGCACCATCAGCATGACGCCGTCGGATGCCGCCGGCGGTGTGGTCCCCAGGCTGGATGCCGCCCAACTGGTTGCGGCCGTGCCGGGGCTGGGGGAACTGGCCGATCTCTCCGCCGAGCCGCTGTTCCAGTTGCCAAGCGCTTCGCTGGGCACCGAGCAGTTGCTGGCCTGCCTGGCGTGGGCCGAGGGCAAGATCGCCGGAGGGGCGCGAGGCGTGGTCCTGACCCAGGGCACGGACACGATCGAGGAGACCGCGTTTTTCCTGGATCTGTATTGGCGCCACCCCGAGCCCCTGGTCATAACCGGAGCGATGCGCACGCCGCTGTCCGCGGGGGCGGATGGCCCCGCCAACCTGCTGGCCGCCGTGCAGGTGGCCATGGACGACCAGAGCCGCGGGCGCGGCGTGCTGGTGGTCATGAACGACACCGTGCACAGGGCGCGGTGGGTCTGCAAGTCGGATTCCCTGTCGGTCCAGACCTTCGCGTCGCCCGATGGCGGGCCCGCGGGACGGGTGGTGGAGGGTCAGCCCGAGTATTTCCATCCGCCGGTTGGCAGGCCGCTGGTGAGTCCGGCTGTGCGGGCCTTTCCAAAGGTGGCGGTGGTGCCGGCGCTCCTGGGTGACGATGGCGACCTGGCCGCCGCCGCGCTCGATCTCGGCTACGAAGCGATCGTGGTCGCGGGGTTCGGGGCGGGGCACGTCTCGTCTGGCTTCGCCGGGCACATCGAGCGCCTGGCCAAAGTGGTGCCCGTGGTGATCGCCAGCCGCACGGGGGCCGGGGCCACGGCCTCCCGAACCTATGGCTTCGCCGGTTCCGAAGTCGACCTGGCACGGCGCGGCGCCATGCTTGCGAAGTGGCTCCATCCCTTGAAGGCGCGGCTGCTGCTGGGCGCGCTGCTGGCCGCCGGGACACCGCGCGGGCAGATCCCGGAGGCGCTCGCGAAGTGGGGTACACTGCCACGCCATTCGCTCACCAACCAGCAGCCAGCGCCTTGAAGACTTCGCCGATTCCCGCCTCCAAAGTGCAAGCCTCGCCTTCGCGCCGGCTTACCGCCTATCAGTATGCGGTGCAGACCTTGCGCGCCGACATCCTGCAAGGCCGCATGACGGCGGGCGAGCGCTTGCGCCAGGATGACCTGGCCAAGCGGCTGGAGATGAGCACGACGCCCGTGCGCGAAGCCTTGCGCACGCTGATCTCCGAGGGGCTGGTGTTCTTCGACGCGCATCGCGGCGCGGTGGTGCGCGGCCTGACGCTCGACGATGTGCGGGAAATCTACCGGCTCAGGAAGGTGCTCGAGCCCATGATGGTCGAAGAGGCAATGCGCGGCATCACCGCCGGGGATATTGCCCGGGCCGAGGGCTTGCATGAAGAGATGCTGCAGACACAAGACGTCACGCGGTGGACCGAGCTGAACCTGGAGTTTCACGCGGCGCTGTGGGCCTCCCAGGAACAAAGCAGGCTGGCCCACCTGGTCAAGACGCTGCGCGATTCGGCGGCGCCGTACATCTCGCTGTCGCTCTACATGAGCCCGGAGCACATCGCGCAGAGTAATGCCGAGCATGCGGAAATCCTGTCCCAGTACAGGCAACGCGATGCCGAAACCGCCAAGCGGCAGACCATCCATCACCTGGATGACACCCTGGAGATCATCGTGCGCGCGATCGATAGCTCAGGGGCCGCGGACGGCGGTGGCGCATAGCTGGCGCACGTTTGCCAGCAAGTTGGCAGGAGGCTGCCGAGATAACGGTGGGGATGATTGAAGGCAAAAAAATAGCCCACCTTGATGGCGGGCTATATTTTTCCTGGCAGCGCGATCTTCGCGCGGTATTCAGGCAATGCTGGCGGAGTGGACGGGACTCGAACCCGCGACCCCCGGCGTGACAGGCCGGTATTCTAACCAACTGAACTACCACTCCGCAGTGGCTGTGGAAATCGCTTAGAGCGATTTCCGACGCTCTTGTAAGAGACCGCCTATATGGCGTGCTCTCTGAACTGGCGTCCCCTAGGGGATTCGAACCCCTGTACTCACCGTGAAAGGGTGATGTCCTAGGCCTCTAGACGAAGGGGACTTAGACTTGCTCGCTACGTCATGTGAATTTCGTGTCGCGAGGGGCGCGATTGTAGCGCCCTTTGGCGAATATGGGAAGGGGGATAGGCCGCGCCGCGCCGGAACAGCCGTTTTTGCCAAGACTGGCGGCAAAGCCACTGCCAGGATGCAGGGCATGCGGGGCATGTCCCCGCGCCGAACCAGGATATGCCACTGCCATGCCGACCCGCTCCCAGCCTGCCAGCCCTTCCCCGGGCAGGCGCATGATCAGCCCGACTGCGATTGGCGCCTTCGCCCTGTTGCTGTGGGCAACGCTGCCGCTGCTGACCGCCCAGGCCCGCCGCCTGCCGCCATTCGAGTTGCTGGCACTGAGCTTCGGCGTGGCGTTCCTGATGGGCCTGCCATGGCTGGTGCTGCCAACGCGTGCCGCGCCAGCCGGCCGGCAACCGGACAGCCGGGGGCGGGCATGGCTGCTCGCCTTCGGCGCCATCTTTCTCTATCACGCGCTGTACTTTTACGCCTTCGCGGTGATCCCGCCAGCCGAGGCTGGCCTGCTCGCCTATCTCTGGCCGCTGCTGATGGTGCTGTTCTCCGCGCTGGCCCCCGGCGGCAGCCTGGGCAGGCGGCAGATCGCCGCAGCGGTGCTGGGCTTCCTGGGCACCTTGCTGATCGTCGGCGGCGCCCCCCAGGGGTCGCCTTCGTCGTCGCCGGCGGGCGGGCAGGCCGCCGTGGTGCTGGGCTACCTGGCGGCGCTGCCGTGCGCGTTGATCTGGTCGGGATACTCGGTGGCCAACCGGCGCCATGGCGAGGTGCCTAGCACCACGATGGTGAGCGTGTGCGGCGCGGTGGCCTTGTGCGGTGCCTTGTGCCACTTCGCGCTGGAAACCACGGTGATGCCGGATGCCGGCGAATGGCTGGCGGTGCTGCTGCTTGGCGCGGGGCCCACCGGCATCGCCTTCGTGGCATGGGACCACGGCACCAAACATGGCCGCCTGGCACTGCTGGGGGTACTTTCCTACGGCACGCCCCTGGTGGCTACGCTGCTGCTGGTGTGGTTCGGATTTGCCATGCTGACGTGGACCCTGGCGTGCGCGGCGGCGCTGATCGTCGGCGGCGCGGCGCTCGCCATGATGGTCCCGCGTCCGCCGGCGTTGCCCCGCTCCGCCTGAGCCCTACTGCGTGCCTCAGCGGCCGCGCCGCCGCTCGCGCATGGGGCCATCTGCGTCGATGCTGCCGCCCGCGCTTAGCGGCCCGTCGATGTTCACGGGCCCGTTGACCTGTACGTTGCCTTGCACCACCAGCGGCCCGTGCACGGTGAGCGGGCCATGAAAGACCTTTTGCCGGCCAGCCCCCGGCGGCGGCGCATAGGTTGGCGGCAGGGTGGCAAACCACGCCGCGCTCAGCGGGCCGTGCGCAAGGATGCTGCCGTCCACGGTAAGCGAGCCATGCACGGTGAGCGGTCCTTCCACCACCAGCGAACCGCCAATGGTGAGGGGGCCGGTTTCCGCCGGCTGGCCGTGGACTGCCGGCGCCAGCCACAGGGCCGCCGCCAGCAGCGGGATCGCCGGCAGGATGACGCGGGCTTGCCGGGCAATGTACCGTCTCATGATCGTTCCCAGGGGGCAGCGGCAGGGTAGCCGCAGGCTGCTTCCAACTTAGTGTGCGTCGCGGTTGCACGCAAGGCTGGCCCACGGCCTTGACGATGCGGCCCGTCAACGCTGTCCTTTTGCAGCCCGATCTGCCACCATTGCGGCCCTCGATTTCACGACGACCGCAGAGCGCACGACAATGGCTTCCAGCAAAGCACACCATGCCACCGGATGGGCGGCCGGCCTGATCGCCGCCGCGGTGGTGACCAGGGCAGGCGCCGGCGGCACCTTCCATTTCGCCGCCGGGCTTGCCTTCCTGGCGGGCGTGGCCGGCGGCGGTGCGCCCGACTGGCTGGAGGTGGCCTGGTGGTCAAAATCCCGCCGCTTGTGGATCACTCATCGCACCTGGACGCATTGGGGCATCGCCTGGCTGGCCCTGCTGGCGGTGGCGCATCGCTCGCTGGGCTTGCACTGGCTGGCTGCGCCGGCGTTTGGCTTTGCCTGCGGCGGCCTGATGCACTTGCTGGCCGACTGGCCGAATCCGCTTGGCGTGCCGTGGATTCTGGGACGGCACTCGCTGAACTGGTGGAAGAGTGGCCGCTGCGACCTGATGGTGGTGGCCGCCTCGTGGATCGGCGCGCTGGCGCTGTCGCGCCATGTGTGGTTCCACGGGACGCATGGCCTGGACCTGCTGCACTACCTGCGGGCCTGGCATCTGCGGGCTTGAGGGCGCGCGCAAAAAAAGAGGCGGCCACAAGGGGCCGCCGATCGGGAATGGTGAGGGAGGCAATTCCCTCACTGAAGGCTATCGGCGGCCAAAAGTGCCAGATGAACCCCACCGAGGTGGGGTGCTGTCTTCGGCATATCAATCCGCGGTGGGAGAGGAGTGGCGCCGCGGCGTCATGCCTCCAGGCAGGTATCCGCCATGCCCGGCAGGCCCGACTCCGAGTCTCGCCGGCCTTGCCTGCGCACTGCCGCCATCAGTTCGGCATGCGCGGCGTCGAGCCAGACGGTGCGGTGGCGCACGGGATCTCGCGGCGAAAGTTCGCCGGCGGCGACCTCCCGCAGAAAATACTTCACCATGCTGCCCGCGCGGGCGGGCACGGGCATCATGCCCAGCAACTGCCATYGCTGCAGCAGGCCGCGATCGGCCGCATGGCCCAGCGCGGCCCACGCCGTGCGCCCCAGCGCGACGAAGAGTGCCTCGTCATGGGTATGCGCAAGCGCGCCGAGGAAGATTGCCTCGAACACCGTGCGCAGCATCGGCACGGCCATCAGTTCCTCCAGGTCGCCATCGAAGGCGAGGCCGCGCCGGGTGGTGGCATACGGCAGCAATGCCAGCGGCTGCAACTGCTCGAAGCCTTTGTCCCAGAGCGCCGCCGCGCCGGGCAGGCCGATCAGCTGCGCGATGCGGAAATGATCCAGCATGCGAATCAGGTTGGGCCGCACCAGCCGCCCCCCCAGCTCCACCTGGCGCTTGTTCTCGCGCTGGATGGTGCGTCCGGGCGCATGCCGTTGCATCAGGCTCTCGGTCAGTTCGGCTGCCAGCGTGACGTGCGTGTGTCCCGGTGTGGTGCTCACCAACACCAGCCGCGCGTTCGCATGACTGTGTTCGAATGGCACGTAGGACATCGTGTAGATGCCGTCGCGATCAACCAGCACCGGTTTGTCGATGACAGCCGTCGCCGACCCGCGCCTGATCCGTGCGCAGTACTCTTCCAGGTAATTCGCCAAGGTGTCCCCGCCTTACCACGATTTCTCTCTGGTACATCGGCCCTGTAACCGGGCTTAGCTTTCCTTGCATGTTAGGCCGCGGCAGTGCCGCAGGCAAAGCGGGCGGTGCTGTTTCCTGCCTGCGGCCACACATGCTGTGTGGGACAGCGAACCAATCGCGCCGCTGTGCTCATCCTGATGATGGATGGACGCGATGCGGTGATGTGGGGAATCGGTGGATTGCAGGCATGGACGACCGGGCGGTGCACCGGGCCATGCCGCCTCGGCCTTCAGATATCCATCAGGTCGCGTCCGGCGAAAATGCGGCCCCGATCAGTGCTTGCGCACGCCGCGTGCCCGCATCTCGCCGGCGATGCGCGTGTCGTCAATGCGCGGCGTCGTGCTGGCCAAAGGCCTGGCGCGCCGCTGTCCCCGGCCGCGCCGAGGCGATCAGCAACGCGGCGGTAGCAACGAAGGCCGGCAGCGAGAGCAGACCGAAGATCTTCCCAAAGCTCCATCCCAGGCCCAGGATCTGCGCGCCCAGCAGCGCGCCGACGATGCCGCCAAAGCGGCCGATGCCGAGCATCCAGGCCACGCCGGTGGCCCGGCATTGCGTGGGATAGAAGCCGGCGGCCAGCGTGGGCATGGAAGATTGCGCGCCGTTCATGCAGGTACCCGCGGCGAACACCAGCACGCCCAGCAGGAAGAGATCGCCGGCACCGTGGCCTACCGCATAGACCAGCGCGCCCGTCAGCGCATAGGTGCCGGCGACAATGCGCCAGGGATGGCCGCGGTCCATCAGCCAGCCTACCGTCRGGGTACCGATGCCACCGCCCAGCGGGAACAGCGCGGTGATGAGCGCGGCCTTCTCGATCGGGTAGCCGGCGTCGGCGAACAGCGTCGGCAGCCAGCTCGTCAACAGGTAGAAGATCAGCAAGCCCATGAAGTACGTGGTCCATAGCAGCACGGTGCCGGAGAGAAACCGTGGCATCAGGATGGCGCGCAGCGATGACGTTGCCGAGGGCGCGGCATCCGCGGGTGCGGCCTCCTGGACATGGAAGCGTTCGTCGCCGCGCAGCGCACCGGGGCGGATTCTCGACAGCGCGGCGGCGATGCGCGCGGCCGGCGCCTTGCGCGCCACCATGAACCGCACCGATTCCGGCAGGCAGAAGACCAGCAGCACGGCCAGCGCCAGCGGCGCGATACCGCCAACCAGCAGCACGGAATGCCAGCCGTAGTGGGGAATCAGCCAGGCCGCGGCAAAGCCCCCGGCCGATGAGCCCAGCGTGAAGCCGCAGAACATGGCGTTGACCGCCAGTGAGCGGCGTCGCGTGGGCGCGTACTCCGACATCAGCGTGACCGCGTTGGGCATGGCCGCACCGAGGCCGAGGCCGGTCAGGAAGCGTAGCGCCGTGAGCGCTTCGAGCGAAGTCGAGAAGGCCGAGACCACGCTCCAGCCGCCGAAGCACAGCACCGAGCCCACCAGCACGCTCTTGCGGCCAAGGCGGTCGGCCAGCGGCCCGGCCACCAGGGCGCCCGCGGCCAGGCCGAAGAGGGCGGCGCTCATCACCGGCCCGAGATGGGCGCGGCTGACGCCCCATTCCTTGGCCAGCACCGGCGCGATGAAGCCGATCGCCGCGGTATCGAAGCCGTCGGCGGCGAGCTGTTCGGGGGCGTCATGATGCGGGTCTCCTGCTAGGCCGCTCGTTGGCGGCGGACTCTCGGTATTGCTGAAGGCCTGGCGCGAGGCTTCAGTAAGGCAGGCCGACGTAGTTCTCGGCCAGTGACATCTGCGCGGCGTGCGAGCCGGTCAGGTAGTCCAGTTCGGCTTGCTGGATGCGCAGCGCGAAGTCGTCGGCATCGGGGAAGCGGTGCAGCAGCGATGTCATCCACCATGAGAAGCGCTCCGCCTTCCATACCCGGCGCAGGCATTTCTGCGAGTAAGCGTCAAGCTCGCTGGCATCGTCGTGCAGGTAGCGTGCGATCAGGCCGTCGGCCAGGTAAAGCACATCGCTGGCGGCCAGGTTCAGGCCCTTGGCGCCGGTGGGCGGCACGATATGCGCGGCGTCGCCAGCCAGGAACAGGTTGCCGAAGCGCATCGGTTCGCACACGAAACTGCGCAGCGGCGCGATGCTCTTCTCGATGCTCGCGCCGGTCGCCAGCGTTTCGGCGGCGGGCGCGTCCAGCCGGCTGCGCAGTTCGTCCCAGAAACGTTGGTCGGACCAGTCCTCGACCCGTTCGTCAGCGGCCACCTGGACGTAATAGCGGCTGCGCGTGAGCGAGCGCATGCTGCATAGCGCGAAGCCGCGCTCGTGGCTGGCATAGATCAGTTCATCCGCTACCGGCGGCGTATCGGTGAGCACGCCGAGCCAGCCGAAGGGATAGACCCGCTCGAAGATGCGCTTGGACGGCGCCGGCACGCTGCGCCGCGTGACGCCATGAAAGCCGTCGCAGCCGGCAATGAAATCGCAGCGCAGTTCCTGCGGTTGGCCGTCCTTGCGATAGCGCACGATGGGCGTGGCCGTATCGAAATCGTGCACGCTCACGTCTTCGGCGTCATAGATGGTGACGGCGTTGCCGGCTTCGCGCGCGGCCATCAGGTCGCGGGTGACCTCGGTCTGTCCGTAGACGGTCACGGAACGGCCGATCAGTGCCTGGAAGTCGATGCGGTGGCGCGCGCCGCCGTAAGACAGTTCGATGCCGTGGTGAACCAGGCCGTCGTGATGCAGGCGCTGCGCCACGCCGGCGCGTTCGAGCGCATCGGCGGTCACGCTTTCAAGGATGCCGGCGCGGATACGGCCGAGGATGTAGTCGGGGCTGCGCTGTTCGATGATGACCGCATCGATGCCGGCCTTGGCGAGCAATTGCCCCAGCAGCAGGCCCGAGGGGCCGGCGCCGATGATGGCGACTTGTGTACGCATCGCGTGTCTCCTGGTGCGGTAAGCAGATTGTTGTTGAACGCAACAATAACGGCGCCGGGCACGGGAGGGAATAGACGGAACGAACCATCAACAGGACAAAACGAACATCCAGGTTTGTCGCCACGCCAGGTGGAATATCCTGCGGAAACGAGGGATAACCCTAGGTTGTTTGCCTGAAATAAGCCGGGATTGTGAGATCGGTTCCTGCGCGGGGGAGTACCGGCAGGCACGTCGCCAGGGCGAGATAGCCTTCACATTCCATACATGCGAGCGTCGATGGTGGCGCTTGCGGCACGCTTCAGGCCGGGGGCCGTCAGCGAACCAGTCGCTGCTCTTTGCGGCAAGCCTTGCAGACGTGTTCAAGGCCATCCTGGCGCCGCGCATCGCGCGCGAAGAACTCGCCGTCGGCGGGCCAGTGCTCGCCACAATGCCGGCACAGTTTCAGCGGACCGATATCGGACATCAGGAGATCGGCGGTTGCCCGCTTGGCGCCGGCGTGGCAAGCAGGTTTGGTGCGTGGCGCGGGCGTGTCTTGCGTGACACCGGCGGTGATGGCGCGGTGGATCTGTCGCGGCAGGGCGGCGCGATCGTACATGGTCTCTCCTTGCCTTGGGAATGGGGCGGTTTGGATTGGGGGCGCAGCGGGATTCCGTGGCGCGGCTGAAATACGCCGTTACCAAATGGCGCGTTGATGATGGCCCTTGGGACCGGAGGGAGGATGGGCCGGTGGCGCGAGGTATGTTTCCGGGCGTCGGAAACTCACTGCCCGGCCAGGCCGGACCACGCCATCAGCAACCATCCGATGCCGGTGCAGGCGCCAAGCCAGCCAAGCACCACCAGCGCGATGGTCGACCACTTCACCGGGACTGCCGCGCGGCCGCCACGTTCGATATGCGTGGCGTGATGCTGGTGGCGCATGGCAGCGTGGCGGGCAGTGGCAGTAACTTCGGACGGGAGCGGCTCATGCTTACTTTCCTTGGCTAGGCAAGACACGGCTTGCACAAGGGGGCAGCTTAGCGCCCCAGTGACGCGGGTGTGTGTCCGGGTTGTAAGGAAATGTGCACGGGACAAAAGTGCACCAGCCTCGCCATGGCTCATCCCGGTTACCTTGAGAGTTCGCTTGGTTTCGTCGATGCATTGAGATAATTCACGCCTCATAGCAGAAAATTCCTAGAGCCTGTTCGGGAGAGTTTCAGCCAAAATCGCACGCTAGCTAACAGGGGCTGATATGGACCAAGTCGAAGTGGAAGAACCGTTATCCGTGGTGGCTGTGGACGACCATCCGTTTATCCTCGAGTCGATCCGCGCCAACTTGCACAGGCACGGCCGATACGCGCTGGTGGCCGTCGCGGCGGACGGGGTGGAGGGGCTGAACGTGCTACGGCAATTGCGTCCAGCGCTGGCAGTGGTCGATATCAACCTGCCAGGCCTGGACGGGCTGGAAGTGGTGCGCCGCGTTCGCGCGATGGAGCCGCCGACCCGGATCGTGGTGCTGTCGGGCGGCGATCCCGAACGCGATGCGCAACTGGCGCGCTGGGCTGGCGCGAGTGCCTATGTGAGCAAGTCGCATCCCTTTCACTTGCTGGCGGCGGCACTCGATATGGTGCAGCAGGGGTATGCCGTCTTTCCCGAATCCATCTGCAACGCGGGCCTCGATGGCGAAGCCGCGGCCAATGCCACGCGGCTCACACCGCGCGAGTCGCGCGTGCACCAGTTGCTGTCTGATGGGTACGACAACCTGGAAATAGCGACGCGGCTGGGGATTTCGCCAAAGACCGTGGCCACCTTCAAGCACCGGGTTGCCAGGAAGCTGGGACGGCCCGGCGACGCCACGCCGCGCTTGCCGCAAGCCAGTTGATCCGGGCGATTGGCGGAAGCGTTGATGTGCGAGGGCATCACGAAACAGGAGCGCGCATGCCTTGCCGGCATGGAACTGGTTCCTGTTGCCCGGGTTGGCGTCGGCCTTCGTATTGGTGACGGCAACGCCGGTCAGGGGGCCACTCTTACCGTTCAGGCCCAGTCCGGAACCGTCACGGTTGCGGGCGTAGGCCAGGTTCAGGTAGACGTCGGTGCGCTTGGACAGCGAATAGTCGCTCGACACCACGAACAGCCACGGATCTGCCGAGACGCGGCGGGCGTCTTCATAGTAGGCGGCGCCGGTGAGCTTCAGGGCCGGCGTCACGTTGTAAGCCATGCCGGCCCACATCAGGTTGGAGCTGACCTTGGCCGTGGAGGTGGTGATTTGGCCCTCGCTGTTTCCCACCACCCAGTTGCCGCCGCGCGCATAGCGATAGCCCAGGAAGGCCTTGGCCGGGCCGAAGGCATATCCACCGGCGATCGAGGCGCTGCGCGCGTTGATTTCATCGCTATTGGACAGCGTGGTATTGCGCTGCTCGTACATGACACCCACATCGAACGGGCCGCTGGCGTAGGCCAGGCTGGCGCCGTACTCGCGGTTCTTGCCGCCCTGGCCGGCGGTTTCCTTGCCATCGTAGGCAAAGCTGTACATGGCGGCGGCGGTGACGCCGTTGAAATTGCCCACGTACTTCACCGAGTTGTTGGCGCGGCTCATGAAGCCGGCGTCGAGCGAGGTAACCGAGTAGCGCGCCGAGATGGACATCGGGTCATAGCGCAGGCCGAAGTCATACATCGGCGTAGTCTGGCGGCCCAGGGTCAGCGTGCCGAACTGGCCTTGCAGGCCAACCGTTGCAGCCCGGTTGAACAAACCATCCGTGCTGCCGGCGCCGTCGTCGACGGAGAAGCCGCTTTCCAGCTGGAACAGCGCCTTCAACCCGCCGCCCAGGTCTTCCACGCCGCGCAGGCCCCAGCGCGAGCCGGACATATTGCCCGACTGCATGGCCACGCGGCTATTGCTGTTATTTGCCTTGGTGGCGCCATTGGCATTGGAAAGGTACTCGATGCCGACGTCTACCACGCCATACAGCGTCACGCTCGATTGCGCCTGGGCGCTGGYGGCGAAGAGGGTGGCTGCGGCGACTGCGAACAGCTTGATTTTCATGGGTTTTCCTTGATGAGTTAATCGGGGAACGTCCACCGTTCGAGAGGAATTATGTGAGGCGATGCGCGGGGATAAGAAGCGGATGCTCGGTTGGTGTTGTAATTAGGAAACTTGTTTTTGACTAATTATTTCTTCTTTTAAATCAAAGGCTTGATTTGAATTTATGTTGATGTAAATGATTTTTAATGGAAAGTAATCCTAGTTCAATTTGGTTGTAAATTCGTTTTTTCAATTTATTGTATTTTTTTAGTTCCAATATAAAGATGTTGTGAATAGGCGATTGCCATAACATCAGCCGGAGCCACTTCCAGCCGTTCGCCATGCCTTTCCGCAAGAACAGCAACGCGCCGCGCGGTGGTCTCTTTCCCCCTGGCCTGTTACCTGGCTCGATCCAATCCAACTCAACCTTGCAGGAGGTTTGCCGCGCCATGGCGTCTCGCCCTTTCCTCGCCGCCATGCAGCGAGCCCGATGCGGCGATGTCGCCGCGCAGATCGCGCTTGGCAAGGCCTATCTCTATGGGCATGACGGTGCCGCCGCGAACCAGCACAGCGCTTTGTTCTGGCTGGCGCGTGCGGAGCAGGGCGGCGCGGCCTGGGTGCGGCGGATGATCTGGGAAGACATCGCGCTGGACGTGGCGCGCCGCTCAGTGCAAGCCGATCTGGCGCTGGCCTGCTACGCGGAAGGCGGCCGGGCCGGTTCGAGCGTGGCACGTTGGCGCTACGCGCAATGGGCGCTGGCTCCGGACGCCCGGCCGCAATCCGATCGCGCGCTGGCGCTGGCATGGTTGCGCGAGCTTGCCGACGAGGGTCATGCCGAGGCGGCTTTCAGGCTGTTGGCATGGCTGCGGGCGCAGCCTGCCCAGCCAACGCATGCGGACGAACTGGCGCGGCTGGCGCGGCTCGCGGCGGTCCCGCCGGCCGGCGGAGCCGGGCCAGCCGCTGGCGGCACCGAGGCGGCCGATCCGCCTGGCATGCTGGCGCAGGCCGAGGCGCTGCTTGACCATGCCGACAGGCATCCCGACGTGATCCGGTTCGGGCGCCAGCTGCTCGAACGCGCGGCGCGCACCGGTTCGGCCGAGGCCCAGTTCCGGCTGGGGCTCTGGCATGGCCAGATGGATCGCCAGGGCGCCACGCTCGACGCCGGTGACCGCATTGGCAAGGCCAGCCATACCGAGGCCCAACGCTGGCTGTCGCGTGCCGCGGCGCAGGGACATGCCGAAGCAAGCTATGCGCTGGCCTGCCTCTACCGCAACCGCCACTTCACGCGCTACAGCGTGGGGCTTGCAGACGAGGCGCTTGGCAAGGCCGCGGCGCTTGGCCATGCCGAGGCCCAATACCAGCTAGGCCGGCGCTTGTGGCGCAGGCGCGGCGTGGACCTGGCCAGCCGGCTGGAAGCCAGTGCCTGGCTATGGCTGAGCGGACGCAATGGCGTGACTCAGGCCGATGACATGCTGCGCCGCCTGATCGAACCCGCACGCCCCGCCTCGCAGCGCCAGTGGGACCAGGCGGCGCGCTACGTCATGCGCATGCCCCTGAGCGGCCCCCTGCGGCTCATGGGCATGCGGGTGCGGCTGGCGCAGGCGTTCGGGCTGGAGCGCAACGAGATGATGTGGCTGGATCCGCTGCAGGCCCGGCACGGGCACTGTCTCGCCGTCGACGTGTCTGCCGCCTGCTCTCGCGCCAGGCCGCGACTGATCCTGCTGGACAGCGCGCTGCAGCAGCGCGTACTTGCCGAGGCCTGCACGCTGTTCAGGGGCGGACCGAAGGCTGGCGGAGAGGGCGGCGAGGGCGATGAAGGCGGTGAAGACGATCGCCTGGCCCGCCTCGACCTGCTGCTGGAACTGGCCCGGCCGAGGCTGCGGAAGGTGCTGCCCGGCGCGGCAGCCAGCGGGCCTGGGTGTGGCCGCACGCAGGATCGGGAGCCTGCCTATAATGCCGGATCCGATTCCCAGTCCGCCGCGCGCGGCGCCAAGGCCAGCCATGACGATCCTGCTCGATACCTCCATTTCACGCACTCTGGATGGCCTGACTGAGCGCCTTGCCTCCCTGCCCGGCACGCGCGTGGAAGCCTGGGTGTTCGAGGATGCCGCCGCGCGCCGCGCCGCAGAGCATCGCCTGGCCGCAGCGGGTGTGGCGGCGGTCATCCGCAGCGCCTACAAGCCGCTGCTGCATTTCTTCCTCGATGAACTGGGCCTGGAAACCGATCACGGCCCGCTTGCCGGCGCGCGCGACATCGCCGTGCGCCTGCCTGCCGCCACGACGGCAACGGCGGCAACAACGGCACAGCGTTTCCGGCTGGAAGCCTATCCGCTCGCCGGCATGCTGCCTGGGGGCAGGCTGCGCCTGGACGAGGGCGACGACCCGGGGCACTATGCCGTCCAGCTCGATGGCGGCATCGCCCATCGCGTATTCGTGCCGCTAGCGGCGTCGGGCGCGCCGTGCGGGTGGCTGCGTGTGTGGCAGGGTGACACCTGCCTGGAGGATGGGCCGCTGGCGACCGAGTTCGAACTG
Source organism: Cupriavidus sp. 05T313 (assembly GCF_056396665.1). Taxonomy (NCBI): domain Bacteria; kingdom Pseudomonadati; phylum Pseudomonadota; class Betaproteobacteria; order Burkholderiales; family Burkholderiaceae; genus Cupriavidus; species Cupriavidus sp. 05T313. The sequence continues at coordinate 18,520 of NZ_JBFTLX010000038.1, forward strand.
GCATTCGCCGCCGCCATGAACGCGATCCGCAGCCATGGCTGGGGGGTGCAGGCGCCCTGTTTCGATGTCCTGCGCATTGGCATCGGCACAGGCGGCATCGAGCGCCGGCTGTCCTGTCAGGACGAGTGCATCAGTACGCGCGAAGCCCTGCACGAAGACCTGTATTTCTCCATCCTGGAGTTCTTCCAGGATCGCGCCGGCTTGCCGCGCGGCGATCGTACCTTGCAACCCGGCCAGATCGTGCCGGACGTGCGCAGCGCGGATGGCACCGATGGCGCTACACGGGTGCGCGTGGAATTGCTGCCGCATCCGCGCGTAGTGGCCGCCGACGCTGCCGGGACGGCGCTTTCCGCCGACGCGCTCGCCGGGCTCTCCCGGCCGCTGACGCCGGATGAAGCCGCCGTCGAGATGCAAGCGCTTGGCGGCAAGCGCTTCAGCGTCCTGTCCACGCAGGGGCGCGTGGTCCACGCCACCCACATCGAAGGCTCGCTGCCGGGGCTGGTGATTTCCGGTGGTCAGCATGCCAACGAAACCTCTGGCGTGGTGGGTGCGCTGCGCGCGGCACACGCGCTGAAGCAGCGCCCGCATGCGCACTTCGCCCTGATCGCGCTGGAAAATCCCGACGGTGCGGCCTTGCATGTGCATTTGCGCGAGGACAACCCCCGCCATATGTCGCATGCCGCGCGCTACACGGCATTAGGCGACGACCTCGAGGCACGCACGGCGCCGCCGTTCGGGGAGAAGGCGGCGCGCCTGGAGGCGATCGAGCGTACCGGCGCGGGGCTGCACATGAGCCTGCATGGCTATCCCGCCCACGAATGGACGCGCCCGCTTACCGGCTATGTGCCGCCGGGCTTCGAGACCTGGACCATTCCCAAGGGCTTCTTCCTGATCCTGCGCCACCACGCGGGGCGCGACGGCACGGCATTCATGCAGGCGCTGACTGCGCAACTCGCGGCCTCGCCGGAACTGGCCGGATTCAACGCCCGGCAACTCGCCACCTGGGGCGGCCATGCCGGCGAGGTGCCATTCCCGGTGCTTAACGGGATTCCCTGCATGATCGTCGAGGATCATCGTTCAACCGTGCCCTTCACCCTGGTCACCGAATTCCCGGACCAGACCATCTATGGTGACGCCTTCCGCCTGGCGCATACGACGCAGATGCGGACCGTGCTGGCCGCGGCGGAACTGTACTGGGCGGGGCTGCTGAACTGAGGCCAGGCGGCTCAGGGGCCGCATGCCGATGGGTGCGTGGCGGGGCAGGGCAAGGGCCCCGGCCAGATGGCTTCAATGGATCGTGCGTGTCACCTTGACGTGCGGCACCGTTGTCGCTGCCGTGCTTTCGGGCGTGGCGCCTTCGTCTTGCTCGATCATGGTGGCCGCGAGGCTGAGCGCAGCCTGCATCTCTTCATGCGACAGACCGGACGATAGCGCAAGACGCACCGCCAGGGATGCCAGTCGTGCGACTTCATAACTTGGGATGCTCATCTCAACTCCTTGTGTCAACGCTTTACCGGGCCCCGCCGCGCGGGGCAGCGGGACCTGTGGTGCGCCAGATCGGCAAAATCGGCAGCCGGCGCGCTCTTGCGCCGGCACCTGTCAATCTCCAGTATGGTTCACCGCGGGCCGCGCTGCCTGAAGAGAATCCCCCGGCGGCACGCGGCCTTATGCTGGCAGGAAGCCTTCCACAGTGAGATAGCGCTCGCCGGTGTCGTAATTGAAGCCCAGCACGGTGGCACCGGCCGGCAGGTCGGGCAGTTTCTGGGCAATGGCGGCAAGGGTGGCGCCGGACGAGATACCCACCAGCATGCCCTCTTCGCGTGCGGCGCGGCGCGCCATCTCGCGTGCCGGCTCGGCGTCGACCTGGATGACGCCGTCCAGCAGTTCGGTATCCAGGTTCCTGGGGATGAAGCCGGCGCCGATGCCCTGGATCGGGTGCGGTGCGGGCGCGCCGCCGGAAATGACCGGCGAGGCCACGGGCTCGACCGCGAATACCTTCAGCGCGGGCCACTTCTGTTTCAGTACGCGGGCGCAGCCGGTGATATGGCCGCCCGTGCCCACGCCGGTAATCAGGGCGTCGATGCCCTGCGGGAAGTCCGCCAGGATCTCCAGCGCAGTGGCCCGGACATGTGCTTCGATATTGGCGGGATTCTCGAACTGCTGCGGCATCCATGCGCCGGGCGTGGCCGCCACCAGTTCCTCGGCACGGGCGATCGCGCCCTTCATGCCTTTTTCGCGCGGGGTCAGGTCGAAGGTGGCGCCGTAGGCCAGCATCAGGCGGCGGCGTTCCACCGACATGCTGTCAGGCATCACCAGCACCAGCTTGTAGCCCTTGRCCGCGGCCACCATGGCCAGGCCGATCCCGGTATTGCCCGAGGTGGGCTCGATGATGGTGCCGCCGGGCTTGAGCAGGCCGGACTGCTCGGCTGCCTCGACCATCGACAGGGCGATCCGGTCCTTGATGGAACCTCCGGGGTTGGAGCGCTCGGACTTGATCCAGACCTGATGCGTATCGCCAAAGAGCCGCTGGACGCGGATATGCGGCGTATTGCCAATGGTCTGCAGGATGTTGTCGACCTTCATTCGGAATCTCCAGGGATGTTTTCTAACCGGACTCGCGAGTGCGTCCGGACTAGCATGCGCTGGGGGATTCTAGCCGGGCAGCGGATGGCGATGCGATTTTCCCGTCATATCGGCACGGGCAAGCGCTGGCGGGCGCGCGGCTGCCCGGCGCTCAGTGGCAGGCTTCGGTTTGCGCAGGCAGGCAGAGTTCGCGCGCGGGCAGCGATTCCAGTTCCGAGGCGAGGACGACGCGGCTGCGGCCGCGCCGCTTGGCCTCATACAGCGCGCGGTCGGCGCCACCAAAGAGCTTGTCCCAGGTGGCTGTCCCGCCGCCCTGGCCGTCGCGGATCTGCGCCACGCCGATGCTGGCGCTGGCGAATCCGCCAAGCTCGTGCGGCAACGCGATGGCGCGGATGCCTCGCAGGATGCGGTTGGCCAGCAGGATGGCATCGGCTTCGGTGGTATGCGGGCAAAGCACGCAGAATTCTTCCCCGCCATAACGGCCCGCCAGGTCCGTGGCGCGGTGCGTTTCCTTCAGGACCTTGCCGATCTGCTGCAGGATGCGGTCGCCCGCCCGGTGTCCGCTGCTGTCATTGATGTGCTTGAAGCGATCGATGTCGATCACCAGGCAGCTCAGCGGATGACCGCGGCGCGTGAATTCGGCGGACAGCACCCGGGCGGCGTCATCCATGGCGCCGCGGTTCAACAGCCCGGTCAACGGATCGAGGCGCGCCTGCTTTTCCTGTTCGGCCAGCATCCCCTCCATGGTCATTAGCGTAAAGCCAGCCAGGCCGGCGAGGATTGCCACGAAGGCAGGCAGCAGGCGCAGCTGGAACAGGACCTCGGCATCCAGGCTGGACGCCGGGGCGCCCGCCTTGAGTACCGCATACAGGCCGCAGCACTGCGCCAGCCATTGCAGGCCGCACGCCGTCAGCACCAGCGGACGGCTGCGGCGGGTCAGTGCTTGCGGCCGTTGCAACAGGTAAGCGAGCGTGAAGCAGGCGGTGACGGCAGCCACCGCGTAGCCAGTGATTTCGGCCAGGCGGCTGCCGTTGCCCAGCGCGGCGGCAGCGAGCACGGCGACGATGGCGAGCGCACCGGCAGTGAGCGGGCGGGAGTCCGCCGATTGGCGGCCATCGGCCAGCAACACGCCGCGATGGATCAGCAGCTGGGCGGCCACGCCAAACAGCGGCGCCAGCAGCAGGAACCAGGCAGGCCCGCCGCGGGCATCGATGACCAGCAGGCCCGCGGCGCAGGCGAACACCTGTCCCGCACCCCAGGCGCGGCCGGCCGCGCTCTGGCGCAGGGCCATCATCAGGGCCGCGAGGATGCATTGCGTGGCGGTGAACAGGACAAGCAATGCCATCACGGCAGTGCCCTCATCTGACTGCATGAGAATCCCCATCGAGTTCGGCGCGCGGTCGATGCGCCGGAGTTTGCCTTCGAAGGTGGGTTCGCGCGTGTTGCGTGGAGCCCGTCTGTGCGCCCTGGCTGGGTTGCGACATTCCCGAATGCGGCGTGCCGCCGGCGCATGTCCGGTGTGGTCTTGCCGAGGTGAATATGTTCTTCTGTTTGAAAAAATTCTACACAGCGAAGCGCCGCAAATGCCTTGTTTTCACCGCGTGTGACAATTGTTAACATTGGCCCCGAGGCGCGTGATCTAAGATTCCCTTGGCGGTTGCGCCGGACGGGCGGTATGCGTTGTATTACGGCCCTGGCCATGGCGGCGCGACGCGTGGCTATTGGTCACCGCTGACTCGTCAGCGCCGAATTTCCGGCACGTACTGCGATATGTTTTCTTTGCAGAAAATGCCAAAAATGCCCTAAATATCCACTTTGTAATAATCTTCACCGGGCGCGGTGGGCACCCTGGCGCGGCGRCTCCGCCTAAGCGTGCTGCCGTTGGCAACACCCAGGAGCGGCCAGGCTTGGCGGATTCCGTCAGTGCGCCAATCGAAGCGGTCGGAGCCAGGAATCCGGCACTATCAGGCAACTGTTGCACCTTCCCGCATTTGCCCGAGTGCTTCATCCCTAGTCCGAAATGCTTATAGGCAGGCTTACCCGCATGCCTCAGAATTCCCCCCCCGCCATAGTGCCTGATCAGGCACTTTGATAAATATCCCGCGGGGGACTGCCCGGTATTTCGGGCAGCGTGGGAAGCCGTAGATGGGAACAGCCATACCCGGAATGCATCGTCACGCGGCACCAGGCGCGAGAGCGCGTTGGCAGGCAAGCAAAGCGAGCTCTTCCGGAGCGGGACATAAAAATGAAGAAAACAGGGGGCCAACAAGTGAATTTGTTGCGAATGGACGGTGTCATGCGCCGCGTGGCTGGCTTGCGCCAAGCAAGCCGGGGTACGCCGATGACAAGAGCCTGGCTTGGCGCGCTGCTGGCCGTGATTGCTGCCTGGCTATGCCCGGCACAGGCGCAGGCGCAGACCGCGACACCCGCAGGTGTACGCGCCCCCAACATTGCCTTCCACTACGGCAGCAAGCCGCCGGTGGACTCCTTGCAAGCCTTCGATATCGCGGTGGTCGAACCCGACAGCGGCTTCGACCCGCGCACCGCCGCCACGCCCAATACGCAATGGTTCTCCTACGTCAGCATTGGCGAGGTCTATCCTTCGCGCCCCTACCTGAAGGACATCCCCAAGGCCTGGCTGACCGGCAATAACGACGCCTGGGGCGCCCGCGTGGTCGACCAGGCCGCCGAGGGCTGGCCTGCCTTCTATGTGGACAAGGTCATCACGCCGCTGTGGCAGCGCGGCTTTCGCGGCTTCTTCCTCGACACGCTTGATTCCTACCAGCTCGTTGCCAAGACCGATGCCGAACGTGCCCGCCAGGAAGCAGGCATGGTGGCGGTGATCCGCGCCATCAAGGCCCGCTATCCCGACGCCAGGCTGATCTTCAATCGCGGCTTCGAGATCCTGCCGCAAGTCAGCCAGCTGGCGTACGCGGTCGCGTTCGAGTCGCTCTACCGCGGCTGGGACCAGGCGGGCAAGCGCTACACCGAAGTCAGCGAGGCCGACCGCAACTGGCTGCTGGGCCAGGCCCGCACGATCCGGGAGCAGTACCGCTTGCCGGTGATCTCGATCGACTACTGCCCGCCCACCGACCGCAAGTGCGCGCGCGACACCGCCGCGCGGATCCGCGCGCTGGACATCATCCCCTACGTGGCCGACCCTGGCCTGCAGACGGTTGGCATCGGCAGCATCGAGGTGATGCCGCGCCGCGTGCTGGTGGTGCAGGACCGCGAGCCCGGCGTGTCGATCGACGACTCCGCCGGCGTGCGCTTCGTTTCCATGCCGCTGAACTACCTGGGCTATCGCGTCGACTTCGCCGAAGCCAGCCAACCGCTGCCCGAGATCGGCCCGGACCGCTACGCGGGCGTGGTGGTGTGGATGGCCGGCAATGTGCGCGATCAGCCCGGCCGCTTCTTCAGCTGGGTACAGCGCAATATCGACCAGGGCGTGCCGGTGGTGTTCCTGAATGACTTCGGCGCGCGCATGAACGGCTCGCTCGCCTCGAGCCTGCAGCTCAACCCGGTCAAGGGCAAGGTCGGCGTCAAGGCGGATGTGGTATCCAAGGACCCGATGATGGGCTTCGAGATGCCGGTGGCGCCGGACCGCACCCAGGCGGCGCTCGTGCAGGTCGGCGATGGCCCTGGCTATCGCTCCCTGCTGCGCCTGAATTCGGGCACGCTGACCTACGACGCCRCCGCGATTACTCCCTGGGGCGGCTATGTGCTGGGCCCCTATGCCGTGCGGCAAAGCGCCAACGACCAGGACCGCTGGGTCGTCCAGCCGCTCGCTTTCCTGCGCGAAGCGCTGCGTCTGCCCGACATGCCGGTACCGGATGTCACCACCGAGAACGGCCGGCGCCTGCTGACCATCCATGTGGACGGAGACGGTTTTGCCTCGCGCGCCGAGATCCCTGGCGGCGGCTTCTCCGGCGAAGTGCTGTTCCGCGAGATTTGGGACCGCTACCGCCTGCCGATGACGATGTCGATCATCCAGGGCGAAGTGGCCAGCGATGGCATGTATCCCAAGCTGACCGCGCAGCTGGAGCCGATCGCACGCAAGATCTTCGCGCAGCCCTATGTGGAGGTGGCCAGCCACACCTTCTCGCATCCCTTCGAGTGGGGCCGCACGGTGCCCGGTGGCGCGCATTCGGAGAACGCCACCGAAGGCGACGCAGATTTCCACCTGGCGATTCCGGGCTACACCATGGACCTCAAGCGCGAGGTCGGCGGCTCCATCGACTACATCAACCGTACGCTCGCGCCCGCCGGCAAGCCCGTCAGCATGCTGCTGTGGTCGGGCGACTGCCAGCCACCCGCCGAGGCGATCAGGCTGACCGACCAGGCCGGCGTGCTCAACATGAACGGCGGCGATACGCTGATCACGCGCAGCAACCCGACCTGGACCGCGATTTCCCCGCTTGGCATCAACAAGGCCGACGGCACCTTCCAGGTGTTCGCCCCGAACCAGAACGAGAACGTCTACACCAATCTCTGGCATGGCCCGTTCTACGGTTTCGAGCGCGTGATTGAAACCTACGAGCTGACCGACCATCCGTACCGCTTCAAGTCGGTCAACATCTACTATCACAATTACTCGGGCACCAAGGCAGCCTCGCTCAAGGCGCTGCGCAAGGTCTACGACTACGTGCAGAGCCAACCGCTGCTGCCGGTGCATGCCACCGACTACGTGCGCAAGGTGATCGACTGGCAAGGCATGGCGGTGGCGCGCGAAACCGGCGGCGACGGCAAGCAGCCCGGCGCGTGGATCGTGCGCGGCGACGGCAATCTGCGCAACGTGCGCTGGACCGGCGCGGGCGTGACCGACGTGGCGGCCTCGCAAGGCGTGACCGGCACTTCGCCGGCGCCCGGCGGCGGTGTCTACGTGCACCTGGCCGATGGCGCCTCGCGCATCGTGATGCGCGGGCCCGGCGCCGCCGCGCCCGCCGGCCCCGAGGTCGCCGAGGCCAGCGGCTTCGTGCGGAACTGGCAGCGCGCCGGCCAGGGCAGCGCACAGCAGATCCGTTTTGAGTTCAGCGGCTACACCAAGCCTTTCTTCCGTCTCGCAGGGGCGGACCGCTGCCGGGTTGCCATCGATGGCAAGCCGGTGCAGGGCGTGCGGGAGCGCGGCACGCTGCGCTTCGATACCACACCCGTTTCCCATCCCGACAATGCCAAGCAAAGCGTCGAAATCACCTGCGCCGCCTGAGCGCGAGCGGTTGTTGCAGCCAGCGTTCGTGCTGACCTTCACCGCCATGGTGGGGATCGGCCTGGCGCTGATGTTCCCGCGCGAAACCTTGCGCGAACGCCTGCTGGGTGAAGGCCGCGCGGTTGACGGCCTGAGCATGGCCTACCTGGAAGCCTGGTGGCGTGCCGCGCCGGAAGACAACGGTTTCATGGCGGTGCTGGCCGAGCAATATGCGCGTACCGGCCGCCTGGACGAGGCCGAAGCCATGCTGGCCCGGCTGGAAGCGCGCCATGCCGCCAGCCGGCAAGGGCCAGTGCGCGCGCGCGCCGCCGCCGACGCCGAACTACCCAACCAGATCCTGCGCACCCGTATCGAGATCACGCAGCAGCGCGCGTTTGCCGCGTTGCCGGACACGCCGGAGCGCAAGCAGTACATCGAACGGCTCGCCGGGTTGCTCGACCAGGCATTGCCGATGCAATGGGGGCGTACCGATCTGGAAGAGCTCGCGACCGCCGCGCGCTCGATCAACGCGCTCAAGCCGGCGCAGCATTTCTACCGCGCGCTGGCCAAGAGCGATCCCGCCCGCGCCGAGCTGTGGAGTGCGCAGGCGGCATCGGCGGCGCTGGCTGGCGGTGATTACCAGCAAGCGGCCGACGCGCTGTTCGCCGCGCAGGCACACGCCACCGATCCGACCGAGCAGCGCCGGCTGTTCCTGGCCGCGCTCAAGACGCTGCAGTCCGGCAACGAACTCGACAAGGCGCTGGCGCAGGCCGAGCAACACGGCGGCAAGCTGCTGGAAAATGCCGAGGTCCTGCGCTACCTGACCAAACTGGCGCTGGCCGCCAACCGGCCCGAGCAGGCGGCGCACTATGCGCAGCGGTTGCTGCGCCTGCCGCCGAGCATGCAGCCTGCCCCGCTGGGAGCATCGCTGCAACGCGCCGAAGTGCGCCGGGTTGCCGCCGCCCAGCCCTGGGCCGCGCAGGGCGTCATTTTCCTGGACGGTCCGCGCGGGCTGGCCCTGCGCCGCGCAATGGGCGACGCCGCGATGCCGCACCTGCGCCGAGTGGCGGATTCCGCCGGCGCGGGCAAGCCTGCCGCAGTGGCTGCGCCGGCCGCACCTGCGGTGGCGCACAGCGGCGCCCCGCCCGCGGCCGAGCGCGCGTTCAACGCCGATGACTACGAACTGGCCTTCCAGGTCTTCCTGGCCGCCGGCAAGCTCGACGACGCCCAGCGCGTCGCCGAGACCGCCGTGCGGCGCCAGCCCGGCGCGCAGCGCTGGCGCGAACGCCTGGCGCAGGTCGCGGAATGGAATCGCCAGCCCGCGGTAGCGCTCAGGAGCTGGCTCGAATATGCCCAGGCCACCAACGACGAGACCGCCTGGAAGGCGGTGCTGCGCCTGGCCCCGGGACTGAGCGACGATCGCGCCTACCTGGCCGCGCTGCGCCATCGCGCCGGCAGCGGCGACCTCGCCACCATCGACCAGGTGGTCGCCACCTACGAACGGCTGGGAGAGCCAGAGCAAGGGCTGGCTTTCCTGCAAAGCCTGAGCCACGGCCCCAACGCGCGCCAGATCATGGAGCGCCAGGCGGAACTGGCAGAGCGCGCCGGCAAGGATGCCCGCGCCTACGAGCTCTACACGGAGCTGCAGCAGCGCTTTGGCCCACGTCCCCAGTACGCGCTCAAGCAGGCCAACCTGCTTTACGTGCGCGGCAAGCTGGCCGAGGCGCTGCAGGCCATGGTGCCGTCCATGCGCACCGCGCGCTCCACCGATATCGAGTACTGGCGCACCCTGACCGAACTGGCACGCCTGAACCAGCGTGGCGACTTGCTCGAACAAGGCTACCGGCAACTGATGCTGGCCATGGCCGAGTCGCATGACGATCACTGCATGGCCATGCCGCCGGGCGCCGGCCGCAACGACTGCCTGGCCGAAGTGCGCGATATCGAGGAATCGGATTTCTCGAACCTGATGGATTTCTACGACAGTTCGCCCATTGATGCAGGGCGCATTGCCGAGGCCAGCTGGCGCAAGGGCGGCAAGCTCGTGTCGCTAGAACTCGCCATCAACTACTACACCCGCGCACGGGCCTACGGCCGCGTCGCCGCCTTGCTGCAGGGCATGACCCCCGGGCAGCTGAAGCAGGCCGAGCAATCCAGCCGTTTCCTGGCCATGCGCGCCGAGTACCAGCGCGCCCGCGGCGAGCGCGAGCTGGCCCTGGCCGACCTGCGCCGTGCCGCCAGCCTGCCCGATGCTGGCAGCGAGACGCTGGCCGCGCTGATGTGGGCGCTGGTCGATCTCGGCTCGGATACCGAAGTGCGCGCCATGATGCTGCGCCTGAAGAGCGAGGCCGAGGGCAACCCGGATCTGTGGGGCGCCTTTGCCGCTGGCAGCATGCGCTTCCAGGACGGCCGCACCGCGCTGCATTACCTGCGCAAGATGGCCGACGGCAAGAACGCCGATCCGCTCTGGCTCGGGCTTGCCGCGGATGCCTACGACGCCATCGGGCAGACCAGCACTGCCTGGCGCCTGCGCCGCCAGGCCTGGGTTGACCTGCATGGCGACCGTACCGCAAGCGGGCGCCGTGCCTCGGATCCCCGCAGCATGGATCCGGCAGCCGAGGAGGAAGATGCGCAAGGCGGCCCCGCGCCTGCCGAACTGCGCCGCCAGACAGTGGCGCTTGGCCAGATCTTTGCGTCGGGGGATGTCTCGCAGCGCCTGGTGATCGAGATGCTGCGCGGCGACCGCACCGTGATGGCGGGTGCCAACGCCGCCAACTGGACCGGGCCGGCCAATCCGGCTTCGCGCCTGGGTGAGATACCCGGCTTGCCGCCGCTGGACGCCAGTGTGCCGGCGGGCATGGCCCAGCGCGAAGCGCGCCAGCAGGCGGTGGTCTCGTCCGCCGCCAAGGAAGTGGCGCTGGCGTGGGCGCTGTCGAACGAATCCAATGAACTGGCGCGTGCCTGGCTGGCACGCCAGTATGCGCGCCAGTTGCTGCGCCCGGCCTATGCCGAGATCACGCTGGCGCTGGCGAACCAGGATCTGGCCGCGCTCGACCGCGTGCTGGAGCGCCAGGCCGGCCGCATTCCGGTGGACAACCAGATCGAAGCCAACGTGCAGCTCGACCGGCTCGGCGCCGCGCAGACGCTGGCCTACGAGACGCAGGAAACCACCCGTACCGACGACGCGCTGCAGGAGACCCTGCAGGACACGCTGCTGTTCAATGCGCAGGCCATCGAGCCGCGCATGACATACCAGCGCCAGAGCCCGCTGAGTTATTTCGACTACGGCCTGGCCGGCGGCGTGCGCCTGTGGGATGGCTATGACCTGAACCTGCGCGGTGCCTGGCGCACCCAGCACAGCGTGGACCAGACGCAGCTTACCGGCGTGCCTTCGTCCGACAAGCGTGGCGAGCTGTCGCTCGGCTACCGCGACCAGCACCTGCGCTGGCGCTTCGGCGTGGGACGGCGCGACGGCCTGGATAGCGTGACCACCGCGCGATTTACCGGCGAGTGGCGCGAGGGTACCCGGCTGAACCTCACCACGCTGGCCGGCCTCAACCAGCAAGCCGACGAGTCGGCGGCGCTGCGGGTCGGCGGCGTCAAGGACGTGCTCGGACTGGGCGCGACCTACAACTTCAGCCTGCGCGAATTCGCGGGCGCGCGTATCGAGTACGACCGTTTCCGTGGCCAGGACGGCTCACAACTGGGTCACGGCCTGGTGTACGACCTGGAGCTGGGTTATCGCATCCGTACCGCTTACCCGGACTACACCGTGCGCCTGGTCGGCACCCACGCTACCTACAGCACGCGCGGCGGCACGCTCAGCAGCAAGCTGGCGACGCTGGTACCCGCCGACGACGAAGCCACGCCCGGGTTCTACATGCCGCAGGGCTTCACGCAGGCGGGCGTGACTTTCGGTTTCGGTACCGAGCTGCTCGACGACTACACGCGCAAGTGGCGGCCTTTCGCCGAGATCGGCCTGTTGCACGACACCCGTGCCGGGCAGAACTTCCGGGCCCAGCTTGGCGTGGCCGGCAAGGTGTTCGGAAACGATCACCTGTCCATGTATGTGCAGCACGAAACCGCGGCACGCAATGGCGGCACGCCGCTGACCGAAGCGGGTGTTCGCTACAAATGGCTTTTTTAATCCGGGCGGGCACACCAGTGCCGGTTCACCGTACGCAATCGAGAAGGGGAGTGAGTCATGGAGAAAACTAGCACGAAGCAGAACCGCGCGGCACGACTGCTGGGCTGGTGCGGTGCGCTGGGCGCGGCCCTTTGGCTGGCCGGATGCGCGGTGACCGACGTGGGCCGCGCCCCCGCGCTGCCTGCCGGCGAATCGCTGGCGGTCTTGCCGATCGTCAACTACACCGAGACGCCGCAAGCGGGCCTGCGCGCCGAGGCGATTGCGGAGAGCTTGCTGAAGACCGGCGGCATTGCCAACGTCAAGCGCTATCCGGCCAGCCTGAACCCGGAAACGCTGTTCGAGCCGGCCGAGCGGGAATCGGTGGGCAAGGCGCTGGAATGGGCGCGTACCCAGAAGGTGCGCTATGCCCTCACCGGCGCGGTGCAGGAATGGCGCTACAAGGTCGGCGTGGATGGCGAGCCGGCGGTGGGCATTTCCCTGCAGCTGCTCGACGTGAGCACCGGCGAGGTGGTGTGGACCGCCACCGGCAGCGACAGTGGCTGGAGCCGCGAATCGCTGTCCGGTACCGCGCAGAAGCTGCTGCGCCGCCTGCTGGCGCCGCTGCGCCAGGGTTGAGTCGCGGGAGAGCGTGATCGTGGCCAATACAGCCGACAAGATACGGGAAGGACAAGGCATCGGCGCGGGCGGCCGCTATTTGCGGTTGCTCGCGCCCGCCACGAGCGGACCGGTCTCTGCGGTCGAGCTGGTGGTGACGATGGCCCTGGCGATGGCACTGGGATACGCGGTCCTGCCCGACAACCCCCTGCTGCTCGGGCTGGGTTTCCCCTGGGCATGGCTGCTGCCGATCATACTGGCGCTGCGCTATGGCACGCTGATTGGCGTGGGTAGCGTGCTGATGATGCTGGCTGGCTGGTTCTTTTTCCACCAGGTCGGAGCGCAGCCGGGGGCATTTCCGCGCCTGTTCTTCCTGGGAGGGCTGCTGACGGTGCTGGTGGCCGGGCAGTTCGGCGATGTGTGGGGCACGCGGCTGGCGCGCGCGCGCGCCGTCAATCGCTACCTGGAAGAGCGCCTTGCCGCGCTGACCAAGAACCACTACCTGCTGCGCGTATCCCACGCGCGGCTGGAGAACGACCTGCTGGCCAGGCCCACCACGCTGCGCGATACGCTGTCGCAAATGCGTGCCGTGACGCTGGAAGATAGCGCGTCCGGCAGTGCGCTGGTTGGCGCGCGCCCCATGCTGCAAGTGGTGGCGCAGGCCTGCCAGGTGGAAGGGGCAGCGCTGTACGCGGTCGTTGGCGACAAGGTGGCGGACGAGGCCTCGGCGCAAGTTGGCCCGGCATTCGAGTTCGACGCCAACGATGCGCTGGTGCGCCATTGCCTGGAGACGCGCCAGCTGGCGCACCTGCAGGCCGGCGGGCTGTCGCGCCAGTCGCCGGATCATCCGCAGACCCGCTATGTGGCGGTGGCACCGGTGCTGTCCGGGGCCGACAAGCTGGTTGGCCTGCTGGTGGTCGAGCGCATGCCGTTCCTGTCGCTCAGCTACGAGAACCTGCAACTTCTGATGGTGCTGATGGGCTACTACGCCGATGGCGTCGAGCATGCCGCGTCCACCCGAGCCATCGAGGCGGCCGTGCCAGGCTGCCCGTACGACTTCGCGCTGGACTACGCCCGCTTGTCCCGGCTGCGCCGCGATAGCGGCATCGAAAGCACGATCGTTGCGCTGGTGTTCGACCTGGACGAGTCCCGCGATGCGCTGTTCGAGCAGGTCATCCGCAGCCGCCGCGCGCTCGACGTGGCATGGCCGCTTACCAGTGTGCACCAGCGCGCGCTGCTGACCCTGATGCCGCTGTCCGACAACGAGGCGGCCTCGGCCTACCTGGTGCGGATCGAGGACATGTTGCGAGCCCAGTTCGGCACGGATTTCGAAGCCGCGCGCATCGGCGTGCATATGCTGGCCGTGCCAGCCAGCGCACCGGTGGAGCCGCTGATCCGGCTGCTGCACCGTTGTCATGTGGATGTACACCCGGCGCCGGTACCGGTGCCCGTGGCACTGGGCGAGGCTGCCCGTGGGTAAGCTCGGCGTCGGCGGCCTCACCGCACAAATCGCAGCCCTGGCGCTGCTGGCGCGCGCCGGTACCAGCACGCCGTTGCTGCTGGCTTTCCTGCTGTCGCAGGGGATTGCCGCCGCGATGATCGCGATAGTGCTGTGGCGCCTGCTGCCTCGGCGCTTCCGCGTGCCGTTCGCGTGGAGCTACGGCTATCTGTTCGCGTTCTGCTTCCTGGTGCCGATGGCGGGTGCCATCGTCTGCCTCGGCAGCTTGCTGATCGCGCGCCTGTTCCCGGGCCCGCGCCAGACGGCCGGCATTGGCCTGGTCGGACTGCCGGTGTTCGTCACTCACCTGATCTCGCGCGTGACCCATGGCGGAGGCGCCCGCTTGCGCGCGCAGCTTGGCAATACGCGCGCGCCGCTGCCCGAGCGCATGACCGCGCTGGTGGCCATGCAATCGATGCCGGCGCGCACATCCAGCCCGGTGTTGCGCGAACTGCTGGCCGATAGCGCCGACGACGTGCGCCTGCTGGCCTACGGCATGCTGGACGGCGCCGAGAAGCAACTGACCCAGCAGATCATGGCCGAGCTGCCGCGTCTTGAAGAGGCCCTCGACGCGAGCGAGCGCGGCGAGATCAACAAGCGCCTGGCCGACCTGCACTGGGAGCTGATCTACCAGAACCTGGTGCAAGGCGACGTCTACCGCTACACCGCGGACCAGGTCGAGCGCTACGCCCGCGCCGCGCTGGAGGTGGACCCTGAACAGGCCGGGCTGTGGTACATGCGTGGCCGCCTGGCCCTGAACCGCCACGAGCCCGCGCAAGCGCGCGAGTGGCTGGAGCGGGCCGAGGCGCTGGGTTTTGCGCGAGAGCGCACGCTGCCGCTGCTGGCCGAAGCCGCCTACCTGGAGCGCGACTACGCCGCCGTGCGCACCATCCTGCTGTTGTTCGACAGCCCATCGCCGTTGCCACTGGTACGGCCCCTGCTGCGTTACTGGCAATCATGAGCAATACCCCTTCGCCCCGCGCCGACTCGGCCGATGTGGCCCTGCTGCTTGAGGGCACCTTTCCGTATGTGAGCGGCGGGGTGTCGAGCTGGGTCAACCAGATGATCCGGGCGTTCCCGGAAATCCGCTTCGCCATCGTCTTTATCGGCAGCCGCCGCGAAGACTACGGCGATATGGTCTATGCGTTGCCGGACAATGTCGTGCACCTGGAGACCCATTTCCTCTACGACTTCGCGCCGCCGCCGCTGGTGCACGGCAGCGACGGCGATCCGGATACCTTCGCCGCCTCGGCGCAACTGCACSAGGTGCTGCGCCAGCCCGGTCGCGAGCAGGAGGCCGGCGAACTGATCCGCGAGCTGATGCCCGAGCTCAATGACGGCGGCAACCTGTCGGAAGATGCATTCCTGTACAGCCGCAATGCCTGGCGCACCATCACCGAGCAATATCGCCAGTACTGCACCGATCCGTCCTTCACCGATTACTTCTGGACCGTGCGCATCATGCACAAGCCCTTGTGGCAGCTGGCGCGCATTGCCGAGGGGCTGATCCCGGCCAGGGTCTACCACACGGTTTCCACCGGCTATGCCGGCTTCCTCGGCGCCATGCTGCACTACCGCACGGGCCGGCCCTTGCTGGTGTCCGAGCACGGCATCTACACCAAGGAACGCAAGATCGACCTGTTCCAGAGCCAGTGGATCCGCGACAACCGCAACGTGTTCGAGCGCGATATCTCGCAGATCAGCTATTTCCGCGAGCTGTGGGTGCGCTTCTTCGAAACGCTGGGCCGCGTGTGCTACGACGCCGGCGACACCATCGTCGCGCTCTACGAGGGCAACCGCCAGCGCCAGGTGACCGACGGCGCCAGGGCCGAGCGCACCCGCAATATTCCCAACGGCATCAACCTGCCGCGGCTGGCCGCGCTGCGCACCCGGCGCGCGTCCGGCGTGCCGCCCGTGCTGTGCCTGATCGGGCGGGTCGTGCCGATCAAGGACATCAAGACCTTTATCCGCGCCATGCTGACCGTGGTGCGGCAGTTCCCGGATGCCGAGGGCTGGATCGCGGGACCCGAGGACGAGGATCCCGAATACGCGCGGGAATGCCGCAGCCTGGCCGAGAGCCTGGGCCTCGCCGGGAAGGTCAAATTCCTGGGTTTCCAGCGCATCGACGACCTGCTGCCCAAGGTGGGCGTGCTGGTACTCAGCTCCATCAGCGAGGCCTTGCCGCTGGCGGTGCTGGAAGGCTTCGCCGCTGGCGTGCCGTGCGTGACCACCGACGTGGGCTCGTGCCGGCAACTGATCTTCGGCCTGCCCGGCGAGGATGCCGCACTGGGCGCCGCCGGCGACGTGGTGCGCATCGCCGACCCGGCCGCGCTGGCCGAGAAGGCGATCGGCCTGCTAGGTTCCCCGCGCGCCTGGCATGCCGCGCAGCAAGCCGGCATCCAGCGCGTGGAGCGGTACTACACGCAGGAGATGATGGTGGGCAGCTACCGCGAACTGTACACGCGCCTGATGGCGCAGCCACGGGTGGCGTCCTCTGCGGGCGCGTCGCCCGCCAGGGCGGCCCAGGCCGCGGGCTGCCCCATGAAGGGAGGGCGCTGAAATGGCGGGGATTGGTTTCGAACTACGCAAGATGCTGCGGCGGGACAGCCTGTCGGGCATGCTCGGCGCGTACGCCTATGCCGGCATCATCAGCTCCGGGCCGTGGGTCCTGTCGATTGTCGGCATCCTGCTGATCGGCCTGCTGAGCCTGCCCTTCGTGGTGCCGGGCAGCCTGGTGACACAGTTCCAGGTGTCGGTGACCTACCTGATCGCGGTCAGCCTGATCCTGACCGGGCCGATGCAGCTCTCGTTTACCCGCTTCACATCGGACCGGCTGTTCGAGAAGCGCGATGGCCTGGTGCTGTCGAACTACCACGCGGTGGCCCTGCTGGTCACGGTGCTGGCGGGCGCGGCCGGCATCGGCTGCGCGCTCTTCGCCTTCCAGGGCCAGTCGGTGCTCTACCGGCTGCTGATGACCGCGGGCTTCGTGGTCATGAGCAATATCTGGATCGCGGTGATCTTCCTGACGGGCATGAAGCAGTACAAGGCTATCGTCTGGACCTTCCTGCTTGGCTATACGCTGACGGTGGCGGCGGCGCTGGCATTGCGCGGCTATGGCCTTGAAGGCCTGCTCCTGGGTTTCGTGGCCGGGCAGTTGAGCTTGCTGACGGCGATGGTGGTGCTGATCTACCGCAACTACACCAGCCAGCGCTTCATGTCGTTCGAGGTGTTCCAGCGGCGCTATGCCTACCCGAGCCTGATGGCGATCGGGCTGCTGTACAACCTTGGCATCTGGCTCGACAAGTTCATGTTCTGGTATTCGCCGTCCACCGGACAGCAAGTGATCGGACCGTTGCACGCATCGATCATCTACGACATCCCGGTGTTCCTGGCCTACCTGGCGATCATCCCCGGCATGGCGGTGTTCCTGGTGCGCATCGAGACGGACTTCGTCGAGTACTACGACGCCTTCTACAACGCCGTGCGCGGCGGCAGCTCGCTTGAGCATATCGAGGATATGCGCAACACCATGGTGCAGACGATCCGCCTGGGGCTGTACGAGATCGTCAAGGTGCAGGCCATCGCGGCGCTGCTGCTGTTCGTGGTGGGCAGCTGGGTGCTGGGGGCGCTGGGCATCTCGGAGCTTTACCTGCCGCTGCTGTATGTGGACGTGATCGGCGCCAGCCTGCAGGTGGTGCTGCTCGGGGTGCTCAATATCTACTTCTACCTCGACCGCCGGCGCGAAGTGCTGCTGCTCACCGGGCTGTTTGTGATCCTCAACCTGGCGCTCACCGCGGTGACGCTGCAACTGGGCCCGGCCTGGTACGGCTACGGTTTCGCGATCTCGCTGCTGGTCGTGGTGGCGCTGGCTGTTTACATGCTCGACCGCAAGCTCGATCGCCTCGAGTACGAAACCTACATGCTGCAATAATGGTGCTACGCCCCGGGGGGCGGGGGCGATGCGGGTGCGCGGTACCCCCCCCACGCCAGTCTTGGCGTGGCGACGCCCGATTCTGTACCATTCCCCCCTACGCGCCTGGCCTGGCCTGCTCGCGCTCGCGCTTTCTCCCTGACGGAAAACGCGGGATGAACGCAGCAGTTGCGCAGGAGTTGCGCAGGAGTTGCGCAAGAAGTGCGCAGGAAGTGCGGGGCGGAACATGGCGGCAAGGAAGAGGTAAGTATGAGAATAGCTTCGGTGGAAGACGACAAGAGCCAGTCCGAGCTGATCCAGCAGATCCTGGTCTCGGCAGGCCATGAGTGCGAGTGCTTCGCCAATGGCAGCACGTTCCTGCGGGCGCTGCGCGAGCAGGCGTTCGACCTTCTTGTCGTGGACTGGCAATTGCCCGATACGAGCGGTCTCGAGGTGGTGACTTGGGTACGGCAGAACTCCGGTCCCAATCCGCCCATCCTGTTCCTGACCAGCCGCGCGATGGAGGAAGACATCGTCGCCGGGTTGGGCGCCGGCGCCGACGACTACATGATCAAGCCGATCCGGCGCGCCGAGCTGGTGGCGCGTGTTTCCGCCTTGCTTCGCCGCACCTATCCGCAGGCGCAGCAGGACAGCGCGGTGATCCGGGTGGGCAACTACCGTGTGGATCCGCAAGCGCGCACCGTGACCTGCGGCGAGAACAAGGCGGAGATCTCGCCGCGCGAGTTCGACCTGGCCCTGTTCCTGTTCCGCAACCTTGGCCGCCTGGTGTCGCGCGAGGTGATGGAACAAGCTGTCTGGGGCCGTGACATCGGGGCGGGCTCGCGCACGCTCGACACGCATATCTCGCGCTTGCGGATCAAATTGGCGCTGCGGCCCGAGAACGGCGTGCGCCTGACCTCCGTGTATTCGCACGGCTACCGTTTCGAAGCCGCGGGAGACGGTGACAAGCAGGAGCACCAGAATACCCCGGACGCTTTGGGCAAGCCGGACTTGTAGGGTTTGCAGGACTTGCACGACTTGCAGGGGTTGACGGATTTGTGGGATTCGCAGGGTTTGCAGGATAAGCAGGAAGACTGAGTTTATGAAGTGGTTCGAAATGGCGGCAGGCAGGAAGCGCGGCATCGCAGTGCGATCTGGCGAGGCGGGTGCGAAGGGCGCAATCGATGCAATCGGCGCAATCGGCGTGGCCGGATGGATTGGTGTGCTGGGGGCCGCGTGGCCGCTCGACGCCGCCGCGCAGGCAGCGGGCACAGAGGGCGCCAACTTTATCTATCTGGTTCGCCCGGGCGACACGCTCATCGGCGTGGCCGACCGTTTCATGGCGCAACCCGCCCGCTGGCGCGAGTTGCAGGCACTGAACAAGGTGGCGGACCCCTACCGCCTGCCGCCCGGCATGCGCCTGCGCATCCCGCTGGTCCACATTCCGGTCACCAACGGCACCGCCCGCGTGGTGTTTGTGACAGGGCCGGCCAGCGCGGATGGCCGCGAGCTGCAGGCTGGCATGGAACTCGCCGAAGGCGCCCGCATTGAAACCGGCGCAGGCGGCACCGTCACCATGGAACTGGGCGACGGCTCCCGCGTCACGCTGCCGCCCGCCTCCAGGATGGAAGTCAGCAGGCTGCGGGCCTTCGCCCGCTCGGGCCTGACCGACGCCGTGTTCGGCGTCGGTCAGGGCGAGGTGGAATCCCGCGTGGCGCCGCGCGGCACGGGCGTCGGGCGCTTCGAAATCCGTACCCCTTCGCTGGTGACTGGCGTGCGCGGCACGCGCTTTCGCGTTGGCACCGAGGCTGGCGCCAGCCAGAGCGCCGTGCTCGAAGGGCAAGTGCAGGCACGCTCGCGCCGTGGCCAGCAGGCGGTGGTGGGCGCCGGCTATGGCGTCAGCGTATCGCCAACGGGCGTGCTGGCGCGGCCGGCCGCGCTGTTGCCCGCGCCGGTGCTGGCGCCGCTGCCCCAGCCCCTGCTGGCCAGCCGCGCCACGGTGAGCTGGTCGCCGGTGGCGAAAGCCGCCGGCTACCGCGTGGTGGTCTCGCGCGATGCGGCCCAGACCGAGCTGCTGTCCTCCCAGACCGTCAGCGCCGAGCAAGCCGCGCTTGAGGACTTGCCCGAAGGCGAGCTCTACCTGGGCGTAAGCGCGCTGGATGCCACGCACCTCGGCGGCGCGGGCGTGGTGCTGCCGTTCGCGGTACGGCTCAACCCGCCCCCGCCTTTTACGCTGGAGCCCGAGCGCAACGGCACTGCGTACGGCGAGACGGTCACGTTCGGCTGGGCCGAGGTCGCCAGCGCGGCGCAATACGAATTCGAAGTGGCGGCCGACGCGGACTTCAGGCAGGGCGCCATGCAGGCGCGAAGCGCCGCGCCGTCGGCCAGCCAGGCGCTCGCGCCGGGCCGCTGGTGGTGGCGGGTACGCTCGCTTGACGCCGGTGGCCAGCCCGGTCCCTGGAGCGAGCCGGGGGCGTTCGCGCTGGAACCGTCGCCGCCGCAGCCGCGCCTGGAGGACGATGGCGGCGACACGCTGCGCATCGCCTGGCCGGCAGCCGGCGCCGCCGGCGCTGCGCAAGCCTACCGGCTGCAGATGGCGTCCGACGAAGCCTTTACGCAGATCGTGGCGGACGTGCGCACGGAAACGAACGAAGGCCGCTTGCCCCGTCCTGGCAGCGGCACGTATTTCGTGCGGGTGGGGCGTGAGGGCGCAGCGGCTGCCGCAACCAATGCCGCAACCAATGCCGCTACCGTTAGCCCGGCAGCGCGGCCGCACTTCTCCGCGCCCCAACGCATCGAGGTGAAGCAGTATGTGCGCGATGCGCAGGGCCAGCCCGTGAGCGCTGGCGGGCGTCTGCTCAATCGTGCCAACTAGCCTGGCCCGGCTGGCCGCGCGCGCCGGCTCGCGCGCGCACTCCGTGCGCCGTGTGTTGGCGCGCATCCTGGCTGGCTATCAGCGCCGCACGCTGATCGAGTGGGCCGTGCTGACGGCCGCGGTGCTGGCGCTGGTGGTGGCTTGCGCCGCATTCGGCTGGAGCGAGCGCGCCGACACGGCGGTCTACGACCTGTCTGTCGCGGCCCAGCATCACGCCCCCAGTGACGACATCGTGATCGTCACCATCGACGATCCCAGCATCTCCGCCATTGGCCGCTGGCCCTGGCGCCGCTGGGTGCTGGCCGACCTGATCGGGCGCATCGCGGCCGATGCCCCACGCGTGATCGGCGTCGACGTGATCCTCTCCGAGCCCGACCAGTTGCATCCCGAGGACGACCGCGCGCTGGCAGGCAGCATGGCGCGCGCGGGCAACGTGGTGTTGCCCGCGCTGGCCGAAGCGGGGCAGGATGGCCTGATGGTGCGCTATCCGCTGACCGGCCTGGGCGCCGGGGTGGGGCACATCAATATCGCGGTGGACCTCGACGGTATCGCCCGCCAGGTCTTCCTGCAGGAAGGGTTGCCGGGCCGGCAACTCAATCATTTCTCGGTCGCGATGGTCGGTTTCGGCGAGCCGCCGCGGCCGGTGTCCAGCTACCGGCACGACGACCAGGCAAATGACCTGGGCGCCGATGGCTGGATGCGCAACTACCGGTTGCGCATTCCATTTGCCGGGCCGCCCGGCACGTTCCGCCTGGTTYCGGTGCTCGATGTGCTGGGCGGCGCGCTGCCCGCGGATTTCTTCCGCGGCAAGTCAGTGCTGATCGGTGCGACCGCGAGCGGGCTGGGCGACGTGTTTCCCACGCCGGTATCCCGCAGCGGGCATGGCATGAGTGGCGTGGAAATCATCGCCAACGCCATGCAGACGCTGCAGAACGACAGCGCCATCGTCACCTTGCCCGCGCCGTGGTTCTGGCTATGCACCCTGCTGCCGGTACTGCTGGCGAGCCTCGCCTCGCTGGCGACGACGCCGCGCAACGCGCTGCTGGTCACTGCGGTGCTCCTGATTGGCTCGCTGGCCGCCAGCCTGCTGCTGGTGGTGCTCGGGCACCTCTGGTTCGCGCCGGCCAGCGCCCTGCTGGGTTGCAGCCTGTTCTACCCGCTGTGGAGCTGGCGGCGCCAGGAAGCGGCGCTGAAGTTCCTCACGGATGAGCTGGCGCAGCTGGAGCAGGAGCCGGGCCTGCTGGCCATGCCCGCCGGCGAGGGCGAATCCGGCCGCAATCTGGATACCCGCATGCGCGCGGTGTACCGCATGACCACCCGCTTGCGCGACCTGCGCCAGTTCCTGTCGGACGGGCTGGAAGGCCTGCCGGAAGCCACCGTGATCTGCGATCCGTCGGGGCGCGTGCTGCTGGCCAACCGGCGTGGCCTGCTGCTGGCGCCGCGCACGCTCGGGCCGCTGGCCGACATGAGCGCGCCGCGCCCCGGCATTCGCGAAATGATCGACGAAGTATTCGCCCAGCCCAAGGCAGGGCTGGACTATTGGGACCAGTTGCGCAGCGCTTTTGCCGACGGCGAGGCCGTCCACGCGGAGCCGGCGCAGGCCCCGCCCGGCGTGGAACTCGAAGCCCGCGGCGAACGTCCCATGCTGCTGCGCGGCGCACCGCTGCGCAGTGACACCGGCGGCGTGGCCGGCCTGATCGTCAGCGTCATCGATATCACCCAGGTGCGCGTGGCCGAGCGGCGGCGCGAGGAGTCCCTGCGCTTTATCTCGCATGACATGCGATCCCCGCAGTCCTCCATCCTCGCCCTGATCGACCTGCAGAACGAGCCCGGCCGGGCGCTGCCCGAGGCGACCCTGCTGGCCCGCATCGGCGAGCACGCCAGCCGCACGCTGGACCTGGCCGACGACTTTATCCGGCTGGCCCGCGCAGAGGCGCCGCACCTGAGCTTCGTCGAAGTCGACCTGGCCGGCGTGGTGCTGGACGCCACCGACGAACTATGGGCGCTGGCCAGCGCCGCGCGCATCGCGCTAAAGATCGAGTTGGAAGAGGAACAGACGCAGGTGGTGGCCGAGCCGGTGCTGCTGGTCCGGGCCATTGCCAACCTCGTCAGCAATGCGATCAAGTTCAGCCCGCCGCAGAGCACCGTGACGGTGCGCCTGTACCGCGTGCCCAAGGGGCTGGCGATCGATGTGGCGGACCAGGGCAGGGGCATTGCCGAGGAAGACCAGGGGCGACTGTTCCAGCCCTTCGCGCGTCTGCACGGCACCGGCCGCGACGCGCCCGCCGGCAGCGGGCTTGGCCTGGTGTTCGTCAAGACGGTGGTGGAGCGCCACGGCGGAGAGATCAGGCTGGTCAGCGCCACGGGCGCCGGCGCCACCTTTACCATCATCCTGCCCTGTTGAGCAGGGTGCGCCGGCGCTCAGCGCGGCGTGTTCGCGGCCGTATGCTGCCCAGCGTGGCTGGCGGCGGGCACGGTGGCGGTAGCGATGGCGCGGCTATCCATCTGCCGGACCTTGCGCGCAGCGCGCTGCTCGTTGTCGTCCTGCAGTGTGACGCACAGCACGGTGATCAGCGCGAACCCCACCATGCAAAGCGCGACGTAGCCCAGCAACTTGTTGCRATTGGATCCCATATCGATGCCCGCTTTGAATAGCGCCGCATTCTAGGCGGCCTTCGCCGCGGTTATTGTCAACAAATGCAAAGGTGGTTTCCGGGCAAACCCTGCCGTGGCGCCGGCTTGTTGCGCCGTGCATCGACGGCGGCCCGGGCCAGCTATACAATCGTTGCGCAGTCCCGCACCTGAAAGCCTTGGCGCGCGTGGCCATGCCAGGCCGGCGCCGATGGTGTTGATTGGCCCCCACAGGCTGCCGCCCATGCCCAGCAACACAGAGCCCCTCGACACAGGCGCCGGCGCGCGCCCGGTACGCCACCTGGTAGCCACCGAGGCAACCATGGCGGCAGGCGGTCTCGACGGCTGGCAGCAGCGCTACCAGCAACTCACGCCGGGGCGTTTCCTTGCCGAAGTGCAGCAGGCTACCTACGGCGACGTCCACGTATTCCGCGAACAGACCAACCAGGCCTTGCTGGAAGAGGGCGAGGCGCGGCGCGGCTATCTCTCCATTGCCCTGCCGCACCGCGAGTGCCAGGACGGCTGGTTCGCCGGCTACCGCATGAGCGGCGATACCGTGCTGCAGGCAGGCAATGGCAAGCCGCTGGCCATGCGCACGCCACCGGGGCTGGACCTGCTTGGCGTGACCTTGCCCTTGCCTGCGCTGGAGCGCGTGCTGGAACGCGAGGGGGAGGCCGGTCTGCTGATGCGCTTGCAGCCGGCTACCGAGGTGCGGCGTGCCGCTTCGGAAGAGTTCCGCGCGGCGATGCTGGCGGTGCTGGCCGCGGCAGCGGTGCAGAGCGACTTGTTCAATCAACGGTTTGTTGAAAGCGCGATGCGGGATGCTTTGCTGATGGCGGTGGTTTCCACCCTTGCGCATGACAGCGGTGATGCCTTGCTGCCTACGCCGCCGGCGCGGCGGCGGCTGGTTGCGCAGGCCTATGAGATGGTGCGGGCTGCGCCGGAGGCGCCCTGGAGCGTGCTGGCGCTGTGCGAGCGGCTCGGGGTTTCCCGGCGGACGTTGCAATACAGCTTTAACGAGGTTACCGGGCTGGCTCCGTTGGAGTTTGTGCGGGCGGTGAGGATGAATGGGGTGCGGCAGGCGTTGCGGGGGCGGCAGGCGGCGGAGTTGGAGGGGGTGGGGGCTGTGGCGGCGCGGTGGGGGTTTACGCATTTGCCGCGGTTTGCGGCGCAGTATCGGGCGTTTTTTGGGGAGTTGCCGTCGGTGACTGTTTCTAGGTCAACGTCAAAGGCTTAACTGCTTAACTGCTTAACTGCAAAGTCAAAGGCGGTTTCACCCCCCTGCGGGGGGCGACCTACTTTCTTGTCTTGCCAAGAAAGTAGGCAAAGAAGGCGCCCCATACGGCCTGGTACACCTTGACGGCTCGCTTCGCATCGCGCTGGGGTGTGGACCGCCCTTGGGGGCGCTCCACACGGCTGCACCGAATCGTTGTCTGGGTGCGGCGCTCTTGTTGTGGTCCTCGGATATTGAAGGTTGGGGAACTCGCGCGAGTGAGATCTGGGCCATCTGGCTGTCTTATTGCTTACGCAGAAACGGGTACGCTTTGGTCGTCCGGGCTGCGTTTATCCCGGATTCGCGCGTGTATCGGTGCGTGTGTCAGCCGGTGAAATCGCCGTGCCGCCCGGCGCCGCCGACAAAGCGGGCGGCGCCCTGGATGCCTTCCTGGAAGACGATCGGCGCGCCACTGGCGCCTTCGGCTCGCAGGGCGTCGGCCAGCGGCAGGTCCCATTGCCCATAGGCGGAGGCGCGGTCCGTCAGCATGCAGCTTTGGGGAAAGGCGGCCAGTTCGTGCGCCAGCGCTTCGGCGGCGGCGCGGGCCTGGCCCGGCTCTACGAGGCGGTTGGCCAGTCCCATGGCCAGCGCTTCCTCGGCGGGCACGGCGCGGCCGGTGAGGATCAAGTCGAGCGCGCGGCCCATGCCGACGATGCGCGGCAGCCGTACCGTGCCGCCGTCGATCAGCGGCACGCCCCAGCGCCGGCAGAACACGCCGAAGACAGCGCCGCGCTCGGCCACGCGCAAGTCCGCCAGCAGCGCCAGTTCCAGCCCGCCCGCCACCGCATAGCCGCTGACCGCCGCGATCAGCGGCTTGGACAGGGCCAGCCGGCTCGGGCCCATCGGGCCCGCGCCGCCGCCTTGCGGATCGAGTTCGTGGCGCCGTGCGGGGTCGCCCACCGCCGACAGGTCGGCACCGCCGCAGAAATGGCCGCCCGCGCCCCACAGCACCGCCACGCGCAGGGCCGGGTCGGACTCGAAGTGCGCGAAGGACTCGCGCAGCGCCAGCGCCATGGGACCGTCCACGGCGTTGCGCTTGTCGGCGCGATCCAGAATGATGGTGAAGACCGGGCCGTCGCTTTCGGTCCTGACATACGGGTTGGGCTTAATATCCATGCTCGCGTCCTCGGTGCCTGGGATTGTTAACGTGCTTATCAAGTGGCGATGGGGTGTTGGTTAGGTGTTTTTCCAAATACCAAAATATTTCATAGAATGATATATATGTGGAATTAGAAGAAATATTTGTGGTTTACCCTTCACCGTTCACGCTGCCGACACTGCACTTCTTGCCGCCCTTATTGCCCCCGCTGCCGCTCATGCATGAAATAGAGATCCGCGAGCCCTCCGCCACCGACCTGGTGCTGGACCTGCTCTTCGGCCACCCGGAACGAACCCTGCCGGTGCAGGCGCTGGCGCGCGGCGCCGAGGTGATGGGCATCGGCACGCCCAGCGTGCGCGTGGCGCTGACGCGGCTGCAGCGCCAGGGCCGCATCGTCAAGACGGAGCGCGGCTGCTACGCGGTGCTGCCGGAGGGCAATCCGGTCTATGACGAGGTCGAGCACTGGTTTGAAAAGGAAAGCCGGCTGGAACACTGGGCGGGCGACTGGCTGGTGGTGCAGGACGCCGCAGTCGCGCGCAGCGAGAAGACCGCGTGGCGGCATCATGCGCGCGCGCTGGCGCTGTGCGGCTTCCGCACACTGGCGGCCGGCATCAATGTGCGCCCCGACAATCTCGCCGGCGGCGCCGTGGCGACGCGCTCGGCGCTGACCCGGCTGGGCATGGCCGGTGCCAGCCTGCTCTTCGTCGGCCGCGAGTTCGACGCCGATGCCGAAGCGCGCATGGAACAACTGTGGGACGTGCCGGCGCTGCAATCGGCCTACCGCCGCGCGCTGGCGCAGCTGGAGCGCAGCCAGTCCAAGCTGGCGCGCATGGCGCCCGACGCCGCCGCGCGCGAGACCATGCTGGTGGGCCGCGCCATCATCCGCGCCATCGTGCGCGATCCGCTGCTGCCCGAGGCCATCATGGACCCGGCGCCCCGCCGCGCCCTGATCGAGGCCACCCGCGCCTACCAGTTACAGGCGCGCGGCCTGTGGGTGACGCTGCTGGACGGCTGATCGCGGCCCGGTGCCCGCCGGGAGGCGTATGCGCACCATGCCTCGCCAAGCGGCGGCGACTCACGTAAACTGGCCGGAACTTATGCGGCGCATCGTGTCACTCAGTCAAGTGACGCGCACTGGCGTTGCCGGGACCTCACGGGCCCCGCCAGGTGCTTGCGCCGCATCTACGCTGGCCAAGACAAGGAGTACAGGGTGAGCATGCCCGATTTCGACATGGTGCTGTTCGGCGGCACCGGAGACCTGGCGCGGCGCAAGCTGCTGCCGGCGCTGTTCGATGCGCACCGGGCGGGTCTGCTGCACCCGAACGCGCGCATCCTTGCCACCGGCAGCCATCCCCTGACCACCGAGGACTATGTCGGCTCGCTGGAGCAAAGCGTGCGGCCCGGCCTTGAGCATGCGCCCCCGGAAACCTGGGCCAGTTTCCTGGCCCGCATCAGCTACGTGCAGGCGGATGCCCGCGAGCCGGCGCACTTCGATGCGCTGGCGCAGAAGGTCCTCCAGCGCGCGCCCGAAGTGGTGGTGTGCTATCTCGCCACGGGCCCGCACATCTTTGTGCCCATCTGCGAGCAACTGGCGCGTACGGGGCTCAATCATTCCAATGTCCGCATCGTGCTGGAGAAGCCGCTCGGGCACGACCTGCATTCTTCCGATGCGATCAACTCGGCGGTGGCGCGGTTCTTCGCCGAAGACCAGATCTATCGCATCGACCACTATCTCGGCAAGGAGTCGGTGCAGAACCTGATGGCGATCCGCTTCGGCAATGCGCTGTTCGAGCCCCTATGGCGCCGCGAATGGGTGCAGGACGTGCAGATCACCATCGCCGAGGAGCTTGGCGTGGAAACGCGCGGTGACTTCTACGACAGTACCGGCGCGCTGCGCGACATGGTGCAGAACCACCTGCTGCAATTGCTGTGCATGGTGGCGATGGAGCCGCCCACCAGCCTGTCCGAAGATGCTATCCGCGACGAGAAGATCAAGATACTCAAGGCACTCAAGCCCATCACGCCGCAGGACGTGGCCGAGAAGACCGTGCGCGGGCAGTATCGCGCCGGCGCGGTGGGCGGCAAGCCGGTGGTGGGCTACCTGGACGAGAAGGGCATCGCGCCCGACAGCCATACCGAGACCTTCGTCGCCATCAAGGCCGAGATCGCCAACTGGCGCTGGTCCGGCGTGCCGTTCTACCTGCGTACCGGCAAGCGCATGCAGTCGCGCGTGGCGGAGATCGTGATCCACTTCCGCGATGTGCCGCATGCGATCTTCCCGCGTCCGCTGACCCTGTCGCCGCAGAACCGGCTGGTGATCCGGCTGCAGCCCGAGGAGAGCATTCGCCTGTATTTCCTGGTCAAGCAGCCCGGCGATACCGTGGCGCTCACCGGGACCTCGCTTGACCTGGACTTCGCCAACTCCTTCAAGGTGCGGCGCGCCGGCGCCTACGAGCGCCTGCTGCTCGATGTCATCCGCGGGCGGCTGGGTTTGTTCGTGCGGCGCGACGAGCAGGCGCAGGCCTGGCGCTGGGTCGAACCCATCCTCGATACCTGGGCGGACAGCACCGTGCCGCCCAAGCCGTATACCGCCGGCACCTGGGGGCCGGCCGCTTCGTCCGCGCTGATGTCGCGCGACGGCTCGCTCTGGCACGAAGAGGTCTAGCCGCGGCTTTGTTTGCAGGTTCTTGCAAGCCTTGCCAACCATCACTCGAACAGGAGAAACCATGCGACGCTACGAACATACTTCCGAGGCGGACCTGGCCGAAGCGATGGCGATCTCGGTGGCCCACGCGCTGGAGACTGCCATCGGCGTAAACGGCTGGGCGGTGCTGGCGGTATCGGGCGGCCGCTCGCCGGTGCCGCTGTTCGAGCGCCTGCGCCACCGCACGATCCGCTGGGACGCTGTCACTGTCACGCTGGTCGACGAGCGCGTGGTGCCGCCGGACCATGACGACAGCAATGGCGCGCTGGTGCGCCGCCACCTGCTGCGCGAGGCCG
Organism: Cupriavidus sp. 05T313; assembly: GCF_056396665.1. NCBI lineage: Bacteria > Pseudomonadati > Pseudomonadota > Betaproteobacteria > Burkholderiales > Burkholderiaceae > Cupriavidus > Cupriavidus sp. 05T313. The sequence continues at coordinate 47,315 of NZ_JBFTLX010000038.1, forward strand.
CGGGCAAGGCGGCCTTCGTGCCGCTGGTGGCCGATGCCGCCGAGGTGGCCGATCCGGCGAGCGCGGTGGCGCGCCTGAATGCGGCCTGGCGGCAGCCCGACGTGGTGGTGCTGGGCATGGGCGAGGACGGCCACACCGCCTCGCTGTTTCCCGAGGCGCCCGAACTGCAGCAGGCGCTGGCCGACACGCAGCCGGGCTACCTGGTGACGCATCCGCGCGAGGCGCCGCACGCGCGCATCACGCTGAACCTGGCGGCGTTGCTGGCGGCCGACCGCGTTTTCCTGTCGTTCGCGGGGCCGGCCAAGGCAGCCGTGTTCGCCAGCGCCTGCAAGGGGCCCACGCCGGCGCTGCCCGTCAGCCTGGTGCTGAGCCGGCATCGCCACGGCACCGATGTCTTCTCGGCCTGACGCCATGCAAGGCTATCCGCGCTTGCTGGGCGATGTCGGCGGCACCAATGTGCGCTTCGCGCTGGAGACCGCGCCGCAGCGCATCGGCCCCGTGACCGCGCTCAAGGTGGCGGATTTCCCCTCGCTTGAGGCTGCCATGCTGCACTACCTCGGCGGGCTGCCGCCCGGCAGCGCCAGGCCGCGCTACGCGGCGGTCGGCCTTGCCAATCCCGTGACCGGCGATCGCGTCAAGCTGACCAATCACGCCTGGGCGTTTTCCATTTCTGAGATGCAGCGCTCGCTCGGCTTCGACCTGCTGCTCGCGATCAACGACTTCACCGCGCTGGCGCTGGGTCTGCAACACCTCGGCGAGCAGGACCTGACGCTATTGCGCCCGGGCACCGCCGTGGCCGGCGCGCCGCGCGCGCTGGTCGGGCCCGGCACCGGCCTGGGTGTGTCCGGACTGGTGCCGGCGCGCTCGGGCCCGGCCGTGGCGCTGGCCGGCGAGGGCGGGCATATCGAGCTGATGCCGGAGACCGAAGACGAATGGACCGCCTGGCGCGCGGCCCACCAGGCCTTCGGGCGCGTCTCCGCGGAACGTCTTTTGTCGGGCATGGGACTGTCGCTGACACACGCCGCGCTGCACGCAGAAACGGGTACGCCCCTGGCGCGGCAGCTCGCACCGGCGCAGGTAACGGAAGGCGCGCTCCACCGGCACGACCCGGTCTGCGAGCGCGCGCTCGCCGTGTTCTGCGGCCTGCTGGGGTCCGTGACGGCCGATATTGCGCTGGTGCTCGGCGCGCGCGGCGGCGTCTACCTGGGCGGCGGCATCCTGCCGCGCTTCGTGCCCGCGCTGCGGGCGTCTGCCTTCAACGCGCGGTTTGCCGCGAAGGGCCGCATGCGCGCCTACCTGGAAAACCTGCCGGTTTACGTGATCACCGCCGGCTTCCCGGCCCTGCCAGGACTGGCGCAGGCGCTGGCCGAGGCGATGGCTCACGGACTCCCCGACGCACAATCCAATCCAACCAGGCCAGCCTGAACCGGAAGAACTGACAAYGCGAGTGCTGCTGGTGGAAGACGACGCCATGATCGGCGATAGCGTGAAGCTGGCGCTGCGCCAGGAAGGCTTCGCGGTGGACTGGGTACAGGATGGCGAGGCTGGCCTTGCCGCCGCCACCCAGTCGGGCGGACCGGACGGCGAAGCCTGCTACGCGCTGATCCTGCTCGATCTCGGCCTGCCCCGCCGCTCCGGCCTGGAGGTGCTGGCCGCGCTGCGCGCGCGTGGCGTGAACACGCCGGTGCTGATCCTGACCGCGCGCGACGCGGTGGCCGATCGCGTCGCGGGCCTCAATGCCGGCGCCGACGATTACCTCGTCAAGCCCTTCGACCTGCAGGAACTGGCCGCGCGCATGCATGCGCTGATGCGCCGCGCCGAAGGCCGCGCGGAGCCGCTGCTGCGCTATGGCGGCATCGTGATCAACCCCGTCACCCGCGAAGTCACGCTCGACGGCGAGCCGGTGCGCTTGTCGGCGCGCGAGTTCGGCTTGCTGTCCGCGCTGCTGGCGCGGCCCGGCAAGGTGTGGTCGGTGGCGCAGCTCGAAGAGCGCCTGTACGGCTGGGGCGACGAAGTGGGCAGCAACACGGTGGAGGTCTACATCCACGCGCTGCGCAAGAAATTCGGCGCGGCGCTGATCCGCAATATCCGCGGCGTGGGCTATGTGGTGCCGAAGCTGGAGGACGGCGCGCCGTCTTCGTCCGGGAGCGCGGGCTGATGCGTTCCATCCAGAGAACCCTGCTGTGGTGGCTGGCGCTGGGCCTGCTGGCCGGCATTGCCATTGCCACCTTGCTGATCTATGGCCAGGCCCGGCAAGAAGCCAATGCGCTGTTCGATTACCAGATGAAGCAGGTAGCCGCCGCGCTGCCCAGCCAGTTCGCCAATCCGGTCACGCCGTTGTTTACGCCGCCGGAGCCGCCCGGCGGCAGCCTGTTCCATGCGGACGAGGACGTGGTGATCCATATCTGGGACGGCTCGGGGCGCAGCCTCTATCTCTCGCACACGCATCCGGCCCTGCCGCCGCGGGCCGAGCTGGGCTTCTCTAATGTCAGGACCGACGAAGGCGAATGGCGCATCTACAGCGTGCAGCTCGGGCCTGCCGTGGTGCAGATCGCCCAGCCCATGTCGGCGCGCAGCCAGGTGGCCGCGCGCATGGCGTTGCGTACTGTGGCGCCGTTGCTGTTGCTGCTGCCGCTGATCGGCTGGGTGGTCTGGCTTGCCGTGGGGCGTGGCTTGCGGCCCTTGCGGGAGATCGCCGCCGGGGTGCGACAGCGCGACATCAATGCTCTGGCGCCGCTGGCCGTCAGCAGCATGCCCGACGAGATAGCGCCCCTGACCGAGGCGCTCAACCAGTTGCTGGCGCGGCTGTCGCACGCCATTGATACCCAGCGTGCCTTCGTCGCCGACGCCGCGCACGCGCTGCGCACGCCGCTTGCGGCGCTGCAACTGCAAGCCCAGCTGGTGGAGCGCGCCGACACGGCCGAGGCACGCCAGGAGGCCGTGCGCAAGCTGCGTCAGGGGCTGGAGCGGTTGACGCATCTGGTGGCCCAGTTGTTGACGCTGGCGCGCCAGGAGCCAGGCGCCGCGGCGCCGCCGCATGAGCCGGTGGACCTGCGCGCGCTGGCGCAAGACGTGGTGGCCGAGATGACCCAGGCCGCGCTCGATCGCCAGATCGACCTGGGGCTGGATGCCGGCGCGGATGCCGGGCCGGCTATCGTGCGCGGCGATGCGGATGCGCTGCGCATCCTGCTGACCAACCTGGTCGACAACGCGCTGCGCTACGTGCCGGCCGGCGGCAAGATCGATGTGCAGGCCTGCCGCGTGAAGGCCGTGGCGGCCGGCGCGGCCGCGGACACGGTGCAACTCGTGGTGCGCGATGACGGTCCGGGGATTCCGGCCGCCGAGCGCGCGCGCGTGTTCGACCGCTTCTACCGTGTGCCGGAAGCCCCCACCGGAGGCAGCGGGCTGGGTCTGGCCATTGTGGCGGAGATCGCGCAATCGCACGGCGCGCGCGTCGCGCTGGAAGACGCGGCGCCGGGGCTGCGCGTACGGGTGGAATTTCCCGCGGGCTGAATCRCGCCGCCTCCCGTATCAGCCTACCGGCGTGAGTACCGGCTCCCCGGCAAAGTGCAGCCGGCTGTTCTCCAGGAACTGCCGCACCGATGCCGCGATGGCTTGCGGCGACCAGCCCGCCATGTGCGGGGTCAGGACCACATTGGGGCAGTCGAACAATTCGGCCGGCGGCTCGGGCTCGGTCTCGTACACGTCGAGCCCGGCGCCGCCGAGCTTGCCTGCGCGCAGGGCGTCGGCCAGTGCCGCGGTGTCGAGCACGCTGCCGCGCGCGATATTGACCACGAAGCCGCCCGGGCCGAGCCGGGCCAGCACCCCGGCGTCGACCAGGTGCCGGGTGCCGGAGCCGCCGGGCGTTGCGATCACCAGGTAGTCGGCCCATTCGGCCAGCGCGCCAGGCGTATCGAAATAGCGGAACGGCGCATCGCCGCGCGGCGTGCGGTTGTGATAGCCCACTTCCAGGTCGAAGCCCAGCCCGCGCTGCGCGATGCGCCGCCCGATGGTGCCCAGGCCAAGGATGCCCAGGCGCTTGCCCGACACATTGGGGCGCAGCGGCAACGCGGTGCGCCACTTGCCGGCGCGGGTGGCCTGGTCCAGCACCGGTATGGCGCGCACGCTGGCCAGCAGCAGCGCCATGGCGTGGTCCGCCACGCAGCTGTCGTTGGTGCCGGCGCCGTTGGCGACCGTGATGCCGCGCGCCCGCGCATGGGCCACGGCGATGTTCTCGTAGCCGGCGCCCAGCGCGCACACCAGCTCCAGCGCGGGCATGGCGTCGATTTCGGCGGCGGTTAGGCCCGCCGAGCCGATCGTCAGCACCGCGCGTACGCTGGCGCCGGTCTCCTTGATCTGGGTGGTGCGGCTGGCGCTGTYGGGCGCGTAGCGTACCTCGTATTGTTCGGCAATCCAGGAAAGGTGTTCGGTGCTGACGTGGCTGAGGACGAGCAGGAGCGGCTTCATGTTGGGCGGGATGTTCTGGGACCGCCGGCGACGGGCGGAAAGAGGGCGGCTGGCTCCAGGGGCGGGGCCTAAGCTGCACCGCGGCATTGTAGCGGCGCTGCGCCAGGCTTGCCGGCGCGGGGCGGATGGGGGCCGATTATCAAATTTCCGCCAAGAGTGCTTCCAATCCAGGGTGGATGATCGGACGGCGCCGCATGATCATAATGACCGGAACGGAGGAGGCCTTCCCTTCTCCCTCATCGGTCGCTGGACATCACCGACGACGCCAGCGTGGCGCAATTCATGAGCACCGCCGAACCGTGGGACCACGTGGTGATCTCCGCCGCGCAAACGCCGACCGGCCCGGTGCGCCAGTTGCCGCTGGCCGACGCTTATGCCGCGATGGACAGCAAGTTTTGGGGCGCCTACCGCGTGGCGCGCGCAGTGCCGATTCGCGCGCGGGGCTCGCTGACGATGGTGTCCGGCTTCCTGGGCGTGCGCCCGAGCAAGGCCTCGGTGCTGCAGGGTGCGATCAATGCCGCGCTGGACGCGCTGGGCCGCGGGCTGGCGCTGGAGTTGTCGCCGGTGCGCGTCAATACCGTGTCTCCGGGCCTGATCGCCACGCCGTTGTGGGACAAGCTCGACGGCGCCGCGCGCCAGGCCATGTACGAGAGCGTGGCCGCGCGCCTGCCGGCGCAGCGCATCGGCCAGCCCGAGGATGTGGCGCAGGCCATCCTCTACCTGGCCGGTACGGGGTTTGCGACGGGTTCGACGGTGCTGGTGGATGGCGGCGGCGCCATCGGCTGAGCCTCGCACCGAGGCGCCGAACGCACGCAGAAACGGGTACGCTTTGCCGCCGGGACGGCCCGGCATGACTTGAAGTGGTTGAGGAATGCCGTTCTAATGCGGCGGATGCGACTTCCTGGTCCCCCAATGAAACCTGCCTTCCTGTCTGCCTTGTTGTTAGCCACTGCTCTGGCGATCCCGGCCGCCCCCGCGGCGGCGGCCGCGCCGTCCCCTGCGACGCAGGCTGAGGTGAGCCACCTGTTCTCCTATCTCGCCGGCTCGAATTGCCAGTTCAACCGCAACGGCAGCTGGTATTCCGCGCCAGACGCGGCCGCTCACCTGAAGAAGAAATACGACTACCTCGCCGACAAGGGCGCCGTCACCACTAGCGAACGCTTCATCGAGCTGGGGGCTAGCAAGAGCAGCGTCAGCGGCAAGCCCTACCTGGTGAAGTGCGGCCAGGCGCAGCCGGTGGAGAGCGGCCCCTGGCTGGGCGCCGAACTCGCACGCTATCGCCAGAAGGCGGCGGGCAAGTAGGCCTGGCCGGACCGGCGCGCCGACCGTCGGCAAGACGCTTTTCCGGCGCTTGCGGGCGCGTTTGCAGGTGCGCAGAAACGGGTACGCTTTTGCATTCCGGCACGCCGGACCGGATCGTGCGGCTGTGTCAGACAGTTACCTATGGCGGCTCGGCATTCGCCGCACCATACTTCCCCTCGGACGGTACCCCAGGCGTATCGGCCAATGTGTCCTCAAGGCCCGGCGCGCTACCTGCCGCGCGGGGTTCCTCTCAGGCGCATGTGATGCCGGTCCAGGCATGGTTTATCCAGGCGGCAGGTTTGGCTAAGGAGACTCCGGATGCAGACCGTCATATCCCATCACGAAAGCGAAAACCAAAACGAGAGCGAAAGCAGTCGCGTGCCGGCCGCCACCTGGCGCCGGCTGACGCACCGGGCCGGCGTGGCCGTGGCGGTCTGCAGTGCCCTCGCGGCGCTGGGCTGGATTGCCTGGATCTGCTGGCGGCTGGTCGGCGTGGGTTCGCCAGGCAGCATGAGCTTTGTCGACGCCTTGGTGGTCCTGGTGATGCTGGTGTTCACCTGTGGCGCTGCCGTGGCCGTCTGCGCCGTGTGCGAAATGGGGCAGCGCTGAGCCGGCGGGCCGGCCTGATTTCGCCACGATAGCCGGGCACTTTGCACCGGACGGGGCGCATGGGCGGCGTGGCACCTCAGGTTTCCTGCGTCATCCCGCTCAGGTCTATCCATGCTTCGAACTGGGCCTCGGTAACATGGCCCGACGCCAGTGCCGCCTCGCGCAGCGACAGGTTCCGCCTGACCGCCAGGCTGGCAATCTCGGCGGCGCGGTCGTAGCCGATGTGCGGATTGAGCGCGGTTACTGGCATCAGCGAGCGCGCCAGCAGTTCGGCGATGCGCTCGCGATCCGGTTCCACGCCTTCCACCATGTGCGTGGCAAAGCTCGCGGTGGCGTCGGCCAGCAACGTGACCGATTGCAGCAGGCTGTACGCAATCACCGGTTTGTAGGCGTTGAGCTCCAGCGTGCCAAGCCCGTTGGCCAGCGTGATGGCGGTATGGTTGCCGATCACCCGGCAGCACACCATGGCCAGCGCTTCGGCCTGGGTCGGGTTGACCTTCCCCGGCATGATCGAGGAGCCCGGTTCGTTGGCCGGCAGCACCAGTTCGGCAAGACCGGCGCGCGGGCCGGACCCAAGCAGCATGAAATCGCGCGCGATCTTCAGGAAGGACGACGCCGTGGTGTTGAGCGCGCCCGACAGGTCGGCCAGCGCATCGTGCGAGGCCTGCAACGCGTACCGGTTGGGCGCGGGCTCGAACGGCAGGCCGGTGAAGTCGGCCAGCGCGCGCGCGAACACGGCGGCAAAGCCATGCGGCGCATTGAGTCCGGTGCCCACCGCCGTGCCGCCCTGGGGCACCGGCATGGCGCGCAGCATGGCATGCTGCAGGCGCGACTGGGCATCGCCCACCTGGGCCTCGTAGCCGGAGAATTCCTGGCCGAGCGTCAGCGGCACGGCGTCCTGCAAGTGCGTGCGGCCCACTTTGACGATGTCGGCGAAGGCGTCCACCTTGCGCCCGAAAGCCTGCCGCAAGGTCTCCAGCGCAGGCAGCAACAGCAACTGGATCGTGCGGGCGGCGGCGATATGCATCGCGGTGGGAAAGCTGTCGTTGGAAGACTGGCTGGCGTTGACGTGATCGTTGGGATGCACCGGCTTCCTTGAGCCCGGCTCGCCGCCGAGCAGCTGGATCGCACGGTTGGCAATCACCTCGTTCAGGTTCATGTTGGTCTGGGTGCCGGAACCCGTCTGCCAGACCGAGAGCGGGAATTCGTCCGGCCATTTGCCGGCGATGACCTCCTGCGCCGCCTGTTCGATGGCATGGGCCAGTTCGGGCTTGAGCACGCCCAGTTCGCGGTTGGCGCGGGCCGCGCAGAGCTTGAGGATGGCAAAAGCTTCGATCAGCGCCGGCGGCATTTTCTCGGTGCCGATGCGGAAGTTCTGGCGCGAACGCTCGGTCTGCGCCCCCCACAGGTGCCCGGCCGGCACCGGCACGTCGCCAAGGCTGTCCTTTTCGATCCGGGTGGCGGCTGGCTTGCGCTCGGACATGGCATTCTCCTGTTCGGTCGGCGGACGGCTCCGAAAAAGATCCTGGCTTTGCCGCGCCGGCTGGAAGTGCAATGCGTCCTGGCCGCAGCGGCGGGTTGCGGGCTCAGGCCTTTAGAATACGCCGCGCCGCCGCGGTTCGTTGTCCGCAGGCATGAATGTCAATCCCCGTATGCGGGGAAAAAATACACAAGGGAGCCGCTTATTTCGCTCCTTGTTTTATAGAAGCAAGCATAAATTCCATGCAAACGCTAAATGTCGGGACAACTCGCGTTGCGCCCCGGACCTGCCGGCCTGCGTCGCGGGCCGGCGCGGCGAAAGCTGTCGCATATCCCCGCTTGTGGAGGGGGAGGGTTCACGCCGAAGCCGGAAGCTGTCAGTCTGTCGACGCCCGTCCGCCCCGGCCGGCCAGTCTGTTGGGGCGGAGTGGCTGATAACACATTTCAACCTGCATGGTGTGATCGTAGGGCATCTTTTTTTGCGAGCTCACGGAGCTGCATGTTGCACGGATGAAA